>JALZNB010000180.1 GCA_030857905.1 Actinomycetota bacterium | reverse complement strand
GCATCGGGGTCGGCGAGGCCGAGGTACACAGCCTGCTGTCCACTTTGGGCGGTACCTCGAAGCGCGACGAGCTGGGCTTCGCACGGCAGGACTTTCTCGGCCAGTTCGGTGTCGGGTTGCTCTCCTGCTTCCTGATCGCCGACGAGGTCCGCCTGGTGAGCCGTCCGGCCTCCGGTGGTCCCGCGGTGCGCTGGGTGGCATACGGCGACGGCACATACGAGGTCGCCGTCGACGAGTCCGCGCGGGCCGAGATCGGCACGACCGTGGAGCTTGTGCCCCGGCGCGACAGTGACCACTGGACCGAGTACGAGACGGTGTCCCGGCTCGCCGCCGAGTTCGGCTCGCTGCTGCCGTTCGAGGTGCGGGTGCGGGGTGCCTCGGCACAAACCGTGGTCACCGAGGACGCGTTGCCGTGGACCCGTTCGGCCGAGGAGTCGGTCGCGGCCCACCACGCCCGGTTGGCCGAGTACTGCCGGGACACCCTCGGGTTCGAGCCGTTCGACGTGGTGCCGCTGGAATTCGGCGCGGTCGGGCTCACCGGTGCCGCGTTCGTGCTGCCCGCGGGCGCGCATCCGGGAGCCAAGCAGGCGCACCGGGTGTATCTGAAGCGGATGCTGGTCGGTACCGCCATCGAGGGTCTGCTGCCGGACTGGGCGTACTTCGTGCGCTGTGTGATCGATACCTCCGCGCTGCGGCCGACGGCGAGCCGTGAGGCGCTCTACGAGGACGAGACGCTGTTGGCGGTCCGCGACGCGCTCGGCACACGCCTGCGGGACTGGCTTCTGCGGCTGGACGCGAGCGATCCCGAGCGCGCGGCCGCGCTGTTGTCCGCGCACCAGATGGGCATCAAGTCGCTCGCCCTGATCGATGACGACCTGCTGCGGTTGGCCGAGCGGTGGCTGCCGTTCGAGACCACGCGCGGGGTGATGCCGCTGCGCCAGTTCCGGCGCGGCAACCCGACGATGCTGTTCACCCCCAATGTCGACGAGTTCCGCCAACTCGCACCGGTGGCGCGGGCACAGGGCATCGGTTTGGTGAACGCGGGCTATGCCTACGACGCCGAACTGCTGCGCCGGTTGACCGTTCTCGACGGTCCCGCGACAGCGCGCCGAGTGGAGCCCGCGGAACTGCTCGACACACTCGGCAGGCTCGACGACGCCACGGAAGCGGCCTTCAAGCGCACGTTGAGCGTGGCCCGCTCTGTCCTGACCGAACACGACTGCGCGCCACTGCTGCGCGAGTTCGACCCGGTGTCGCTGCCCGCGCTGCTCGTCATCGACTCCGACGGAGCCCGCCGCCGGGACGCGACCGAGGCGCAGGCCGCCAGCGATCCCCTGTGGCAGGACCTGTTGGGCCATCTGGTCGACGAGGAAGCCGGGGCCGCGCAGCGGTTGGTACTCAACACGCGCAATCCGCTGGTGTCCCGACTGTCCGGTGTGGATGATCAAGAACTGGTGGCGTCGGCGGTGCGCGCTCTCTACGTGCACGCGCTGCTGCAGTCGCACCGGCCGTTGCGTCCCAAGGACACCGCGACGCTCAACGGATCTTTCCTGGACCTGCTCGACCGCGCCATCGGCCACTGATCCCACCACTGGAGGACACCCGTGTCGGAGCCGACCTCGGACCCGAACGACGCCCACGCGCACCTCGCGCACGAACTGCACGAGGCCGCCGCGATGCCCGCGGGCATGGCCAAATGTGAGGCGCTGGAACGGGTTGTCCGATCGGCCGACAGTGCGCGGGCGCCCGACCTGGCGGTGCCCGCGCGGCTGATGCTGATCAACGCCTACCGGGGCATCCGGCGCTACGACCTGATGCTGACCCCGTTCGCGTGGCTGCGCGGTGCCGAGCAGAACAGCCCGGAGAGTTTCGACGAGTGGGCCCTGCACCAGTTCAACTGGATGCACAAGTGGCTGCCGACCGGTCTGCTGGGCGACCCGAAGTTCACCCTGGCCCAGATCGCGTCCGTGGTCGAGGAACTCGGCGCCCGTTACCAGCGGCAGGGCTACTCGCTGCATCCCGTGCACGACAAGCGGCGCGCGCTGGCGCAGCACGTGGGCGACACCGGCGGCGTGGACGAGCACTTCGCCGCCTTCCGCGCGGCCGAGCCGGACACCATGAGCGACTGCCCGGCGTGCGTCGTCGACAGCCAGGTCAGCCACCTGGTGTCGCGCGACAGGCACGAAGAGGCAATCACCCTGGCCCAGCAAATGCTCACCCAGCCGTCGAACTGCGCCGAGCAGCCGCACGGGGTGATGAGCTCGCTGCTGGACGCCTATCTCGCCACCGGGCGGACCGAGGACGCCGCCCGCGCGCACCTGGCGTCGTTCCGGGTGATCAGGGGCACGCCCGAGGGCCGGTCCGCGCTGCACACCCACATCGTGTTCTGCGCGGTCACCGGCAACACCGAGCGCGGCGTGGAGATCCTCACCGATCACCTCGACGTGCTGACCACCCCGCCGAGCCCGAAGATCCTGATGGACTTCGCGGCGGCGACCGCGCTGCTGTTGGACAGGGTGCCCACGCGCGGCGAGCTGAGCTTCGATCTTGACGGCCGGACGATGAGCGGCGAGGAACTGCGCGCGCACTGCGTCGAGGTCGCCACCGATACCGCCCGCGCCTTCGACGCGCGCAACGGCACCGAGTCGATCAGCTCCGAGGTCGCGGCCACCCTGGCCAGGGTGGACTCGGCCCCGGTGCTGTTGGCGACACCGAAGGTCATCTCGCCCGAGCCGGAGCCGTTGCCGCAGGAGCCCGCCGATCCGGTCGACCTCGCCGAGCGGGCCTGTACCGCGATGGACGACGGCGCGCTGTTCACCGGCGCCCGATTGCTGGCCAGTCTGCCCGCGGACTTCGACGTCCTCCTGCCCGAGGGACTGGCGGCCAGGGTCGCGGTGCATCGGGTCTGGCTGTCGCACGGTTCCGGACCGGAAGACCTGACCGACCGCCTCCGCGCGGTGCTGGACCGGCTCGTCGCCGTCGGCGAGGACGCCGCCGCCGCGCGGCTGCACGCCTTTCTCGCCGAATTGCTCGCCTCCACCGACCGGGCCGAGGAAGCCGCGCGACACGTGGAGTCGGCGCTCGCCGTGGCCAGGCGGATCGGTGACCCGCTGGCCACCATCCGCGCGCACCTCGCCGCCGCCGAACTCGTGAGCGCGTCCGACCCGGCCGCTGCGATGTCCGAAGTGGACGAGGCGGAGCGGATCGCCGTCGACTCGGCACCGGATCGGATCGGCGGTGTGCGCAAGGCCCGCGCCGAGCTGATCGAGCGCTCGGGTGACCGCGAGGGCGCGCTGGCCCTGATCGACGAGCTGGACGCCGAACGGGACCGCTGGACCGAGTCGACCCGGCTGTCCATCGCCGGTCACCGCGCGCGACTGCTGGCCACCGTCGGCCGGGTCGACGAGTCGATGGCGCAGTTCGCCACCTTCGTCGCGCTGGCCCGGACCTACCCGGGGCCGTGGGTGGCCGAGGCGCTGATGCAGTGGTCGAGCCTGCTCGACCAGACCGACCTCGCGGGCGAGAACCTGCCGGTGCTGCTCGACGCGGTCGGCGCGGCGCGGACGTATCTGTCCAGCGGCGCCGTGGCGCAGGCCTGCCTGCACCTGGCATCGGGTTACCTCGCAGCCGGTCGCGATGTCGAGGCGGCCGAGACGCTGGAAGAGGCGCTGCGGCTGATGCCCGCGCAGTACGTCGGTCCGGTCGCCGACATCCACTACCGCCTCGCCCTCGCCTGCCGCAACCTCGGCGAGTTCGACGCGGCTGCGACGCATTTCACCGACGTGCTGCACGCGGCCGAACACACCGACCACGGCCTGCGGGGCCATGTCCTGTTCCAGTTGGGCGAAGCCCACCTGGAGTTGGGCGACCACCCGGCCGCGACGACCGCGTTCACCGAGTCCGCCGCGATGTGGCGGGCGGCGGAGAACACCGTCGCCGCGGCCGAGTCCCTGGTCAAACTCGCGCACGCGGTGGGCCTGGAAGACCTCGACGCCGCACTGTCCGCTTTGGACCAGGCGGAATCGTTGGTGGCCGACGATTCCATCGATGGTTCGGTCGACCAGATCGCCGACGTCATCGGGTTCCGCTCGGCCATCCTCGCCCACCACGGCCGCTTCCCCGAGGCACTGGCCGCCAACCAGCGCGCCGAGGAGTTCGCGGTACGCCTGGGGAACAGCGAGTGGCACGCCTACCTCGCCGGACGCGCGGCCCGCATTCGCCTCGACATGGGGCTGAGCGCCGAAGCCGAGTCCGACGCCCGCCGCGCCGCGGCTCTGCTCACCGACGAGTCCGCGGAGAACACGGTCGGCACGGTGTTGGGGACGTTGGCGCGCACGTTGGAGGAGCAGGGAAAGAACCCGGACGCCGACCCGCTGATCCGGGAACTCACCGCGCGGGTCAACGGCTAGTCCGACCCTCACGGCTGGGTCGTCTTCTCGCGCGGACCGGGGACCGCGCGAGAAGGTCTCACCAATCGAGCGAACCCGGACACCAGTCGTGGGGCGGTCGCTACGCTTTGGCGACAAAGCTCTGAGGAGGCCGGTCGGTGAGTGTCCTGTCCGTGGATCTCGGTACGTCGAACACGGTGGCCGTGTTGTCGGCCCATGACCGTCCACCACGGGTGATCAACGTCGACGGTGCCGCGATGATGCCGTCGGCGGTGTACGCGATGGAGGACGGGCAACTCATCGCGGGCCGCGAGGCCGAGCGCCGGGCCCGGCTCGACCCGTCACGGTTCGAGCCGAACCCCAAGCGCCGCATCGACGACGGGAGCCTGCTGCTCGGCGACGCCGTCGTGCCGGTCACCGAGGCCCTCGCCGCCGTACTGCGGAAGGTGAGTGAGGAGTCAGTCCGTCAACTCGGCGGCCAACAGCCCCAAGAGGTCCGGCTGACCCACCCGGCGCAGTGGGGACCGGTGCGGCGCAACACTTTGCTCACGGCCGCGCGTCAGGCGAACCTGAGCAAGAACGTGATGCTGGTCCCCGAGCCGGTCGCCGCGGCGGCGCACTACGCCTCCTTCGACGACAAGCCGATCCCGGCCGGTCAGGCACTCGCCGTCTACGACCTCGGCGCGGGAACGTTCGACGTGGCCATCGTCGGCGGGTCCAAGGACGGCTTCACCGTGCTCGCCGAGGCGGGCCTGCCGGACCTCGGCGGGCTCGACATCGACCAGGCGCTGCTGGAGCACGTCGGCGGTCTGGTGCGCGCCCGCGACCCGGAAGCCTGGGGCAGACTGCTCAGGCCACAGTCCACGGCCGACCGCAGGCTGGCCCGCGCGTTGCGCGAGGACATCAAGGCATCCAAGGAATCGCTCTCCAACCACCCGCAGACCGACGTCGCCCTGCCCGACCCGTTCGGTGACGTGCTGGTCACCCGAGCCGAACTCGAACAGCTCATCCGGGCGAGCCTGGTGCGCAGCACCGAACTGCTCGCCGCGACGGTCCGTTCGGCGGGCATGGACCCGCTCCGGCTCGCCGGGGTCTACCTCGTCGGCGGCTCCAGCCGGATTCCGCTGGTGGCGACGCTGATCAACGAGGGACTGCGGATTCTGCCGACCAGTCTCGACCAGCCGGAGACCGCGGTCGCGCTCGGCGCGCACCACGTCGGCAACGACGGGATCAGCTTGCGCACCAGGGACATCTCCGATGTCGCGCCCCCGAGCGACCAGTCGCGCACGACGGCGATCACCCCGCCACGCAGGCAGGCGCCCACGGCTCAGCACGGACCGATCCCGCGACAGGGACATCGCCCGCCGCTGGGCACCGGACCACAGCCGGTGGCCCCCATGCCGGTCGCGTATCCGAGTGGGCCCATGCCGGTGTCACAACCCGGCCTCGGCTATCCGCCACACGGATACCAGCAACCCGCGTATCCACCCGTATATCCACAATCGGGCTATCCGCAGCAGGCCATGAGCCCGCCCAAGGGCAGCGCGGTCGCGGCGGGTGTACTCGCGCTCGTCATGGGTGCCCTGCTCTTCTTCGCGTCCCTCGCCGTGCTCCTGTCGAGCTTCGCGGCGAGCCAGTCCAACCTCGACGAAGAGGACCTGACCGGACTGCTCCTCGTCGTCGGCCTCGTCGTCGCCGCGTCCGCGGTCACGCTCATCGTCTCCGGCGTGCGATTGGTGACGTTCAAAGGCGGGCAGGTCGGCGGGGCGATCGCGTTCGGCCTCTACGGGCTCGTGGGGCTCGTCGGCCTGGGTGCGCAAGCGGGCATCGGTGGCGGCCTGTTCCCCCTGATCTTCGCCGTGGCCGGGTTCGTGCTGTGCGTCCTGCCATCGACGAGCGCGGTGATCCGATTCACTCGGCAGCGGCGACGATACTGACGCTGTTCAGCGGCGGTCTGCTCGCGCGCTGGCGTAGCGGCACACCGCCGCGGCG
>JALZNB010000176.1 GCA_030857905.1 Actinomycetota bacterium | reverse complement strand
CACGGAGCTTCACCGCGCCCGGATCGCGTGCGCCCAGCTCGGCCCGCTGATCGCCACGCTCGGCGCCGTCTAGAGCTCCCGACGGCGCTTTCGTCGGCGGTTCGCTCCTTCGCTGAAGTGGGTGCCGCCGCGGGATGGCGCGGCCACGGTTCCACGGGGCTTCCACTGGGCACGTGTCGCCTGCCCGTGTCACCTGCCTTGTGTCTCCGGCTTTGTGGTGCACGATGGGTCCGAGGTGGTTGCCATGAGGTCAAGACGGTTCGCGATTGCGGCGGTGACGCTGGCGCTGGTCGCGTGTTCGGGCGACGGCGAGGGCGGCGCGGAGCCGTCCCCGACGGCGGTCGGCGAGAGCGAGCAGACGGAGGCACCGGCGCAGACGGAGGCACCGGCGCAGACGGAAGCACCGGCGCAGCGCCGGGACCGGCCGCGCACTTACCGCGTCCGGGAGGGCGACACCCTGTCGGCGATCGCCGAACGGTTCGACACCACCGTCCGCGCGCTGGTCAAGGCCAACGACCTCGATGATCCCAACCAGATCCGCCTCGGCCAGCGGCTGAAGATCCCGCCCAAGCGCTGAGCGCGCGGTGATGACCCACCACAGGCCCCGGTCAAGGCGCTGAGCGGGCCCCACGCTCGCGAGCGGCATCCCCACGCTCGAGCCGGTTGCAGGCAGCCGCCGAGGGTGACGTCTCTGTCGTGCCAGCGGGGCCGGCACGGCCATCAGCCAGTTGCTGGAGCCCTTCACGGTCTTGCGTCGCTCCCGATGAACGGTCGCTGGTGCCGACCAGCGGCCAGTCCTGAGCCGGTGAGGATGGCCGCTACCCGTCGAGAGTCTCGGTGGGCTTGGTGAACGCGTCGCCGTTCTCCCGCCGCGCGTCAAGACGGCGCACCAACGTCGAGGGCGCGACACAGCGGTAGGCCTCCTCGACGACCGCGGCCACCTCGTCCCAGTCCGGGGCGATGTCGAGGCGCAGCCCCAACCAGCCACGATGGCCGACGTAGGGGGGCCGGAAGAAGCGCTCCGGGTCCGACCGGATCGTCTCCTCCTGCACGCCCGGAGGGGCGGCGCACATGAGCGCAAGGCGGCCGTCGCCATGGTGGTCGTCGGTCAGGTAGCACAGCGTCCGCTTGCCCCGGACGAAGAAGGTCACGGCACCGTGGCTGACCCGTTCGGTCACCTGAGGGAGAGCCGAGCAGATGTCGCGCAGGCGATCGGTCGCCGCCACGACGTCAGCGTCCGTGTAGGGCAACTGGTCGCGGGGCGTCGGTTGCATGACGCGATGAGTATCGCAACGTCGCAGGGCGACCACGCCGTCGCGGTCTCGTGGCCGACGCGACGGCGACGACCGGCGGTGCCCGCGATTCCGACCACCCGCCCGCGGTAACGAACCATCGGGCCGGCAGGTTGGGAGTCACCCGGCCGGCCGCGCAGCACGCGCCGGTCAGTCCCAGGCGGTGGGCGCCGCCGGCAACTGGTCGACGGCGCCACCTTGCCGCGTGTCAGGCCAGTGGGCCCTCGTGGCTGCGGATGTCGGCCTCCGAGATGATCCCGGCCAGTTGGTCCCCCTCCATCACCAGCAGGCGGTCAAGCTGCGCCTGAGCCATCTGCTGCCGCGCCTCCGACACGTCGGCGTCGGGGCTGACGGTGACCAGGTCGGCCGTCATGATGTCGCTGACCTTCATCGAGTTGGGGTCCTGACCCGCCGCGACGGCCCTGGCGATGATGTCGCGGTCGGTGATCATGCCCACGACCCGCTGCTCGTCGACGACCGGGAGCGGGCCCTTCTCTTGCTGGATCATGGTGTTGGCCGCTTCGACGATGCCGGCCGACGACGTGGTGGTCACGACATCGGACACCATGAGGTCTCGAACCTGTGGCATTCTGTCGCCTCCTTGCATCCCGTTGGGACAGCGCCCTACCCGTGCGGCGACGCGGTTATGCGCTGAGGTGAGACGGCCGGGCGCGCCGGTTTCCGGCGGCAACGACACTAGTTGGTGAGCCGGTTCTTGGGCTCGTTGCGCGGCTGGAGCTGGATTTCTCGGTCGGCGCCCTGCACGCCCTCGCGCAGTTCGGCGCTTCGTTCGCGTTCCGCGTTCAATTCGGCGCCGAACAGGATCGCCACGTTGGTGATCCAGAGCCAGACCAGGAAGACGACGACACCGGCGAGGGTGCCGTAGGTCTTGTTGTAGGAGCCGAAGTTCGCGGCGTAGAAGGCGAACGCGACCGAGGCGAGCAGCCACACCAGGAGAGCGAGTAGCGCGCCGGGGGCCAGCCACCGCAACCCGCGCAGCTTGACGTTCGGCGAGGCGTAGTAGAGCAGCGTGATCATGGCGAGGACGATGACGATCAGGACCGGCCACTTCGCGTAGTTCCAGGCCGTCACCGCGACGCCGCCGATACCGAGTGGCGTGGCGACCGCACTCACGATCGGGCCGGTGAGCACCAGCGACAGCGTGACCACCGCCGCCAGGATGACCATCACGAGCGTGACGAGCATCTGCAGCGGGCGCCGTTTCCAGATCGGGCGTCCCTCCGGTGTCTCGAAGATGACGTTGGAGGCACGCATGAAGCCTCCGACGTAGCCGGACGCCGACCACAGCGCCCCCAGCAGACCGAGGATCAGCGCAGTCCCGGCTCCGCCAGGGTTCGACGTGATCGATTCGATAGGGCCGCGGAGGGCCTGCGCCGCCGACGCGGGACCGATCTGCGTGACGACCTGCGTCAGCGTCTCCGTCGTGGATGCCGGGTCCCCGACGAGGCCAACGATCGACACCAGCGCGATCAGCGCCGGGAACAGCGCGAGCACGCCGTAGTAGGTCAGGGCTGCCGCCCAATCAGTGAGGTTGTCCTGGCTGAACTCCTTGAACGTCCGCTTCAACGTGCCGAGCGTTGACGGGTTCGGATCGGTGCCCACCGGCCGGTAATCCGCCCGCGGCGCTCGGCCGGCACTCTCCAGGCCTCGACTACTGTCTGCCATCACACGCTCCCACGATCAGATC
>JALZNB010000144.1 GCA_030857905.1 Actinomycetota bacterium | reverse complement strand
GCGCAACGCGATGATCTCCGCGGCGATCGATACCGCGGTTTCTTCCGGTGTCCGGGCCCCGAGGTCAAGTCCGATCGGCGAGGCCAGATTGGCCAGCTCCGCCTCGGTGAGGCCCGCCGCGCGCAGGCGGCTCATCCGGTCGGTGTGAGTCCGCCGGGACCCCATGGCGCCGATGTAGCCCAGCTTGCTGCGCAGGGCGATCTCCAGCACCGGGACGTCGAACTTCGGGTCGTGGGTCAACACGGTCACCGCGGTCCGTTCGTCCACCCGCCCCGCCGCCAACTCGGCCGAGAGGTACCGATGCGGCCAGTCGACAACGACCTCGTGCGCGCCGGGGAAGCGGCTGACGGTGGCGAACACCGGACGTGCGTCGCACACCGTGACGCGGTAGCCGAGGTAGGTGCCGAGGCGGGCCATGGCCGCGGCGAAATCGATGGCGCCGAAGACGAGCATCCTGGGCGCGGGCTCGAAGGAGTTGACGAACACCGACATGCCCTCACCGCGCCGTTCACCATCCGGCCCGTAGCCGACGCTGCCGGTTCGGCCTGCGGCGAGCAGTCCTCGGACGTCGTCGATCACCGCGGCGTCGACGCGGTCGGAGCCGGTCGTCCCCGCTACCCGGTCGGGCCAGACCACGATTCGGCGGCCGATGCGGTCAGGGTGGGCGACGACTGTGGCGACGGCGACCGGGATCTCGGCGCGGACGGATTCGGCGAGATCGGCGAGCGCGGGAAAGGTCTCGCGGTCGATGCGTTCGACGTAGATGTCGATGATTCCACCGCAGGTCAGGCCAACAGCGAAAGCGTCGTCGTCGCTCACGCCGTAACGCTGCAACACCGGACGGCCGGTTTCCAGGACCTCGCGGCCCAACTCATAGACGGCTCCTTCGACACAGCCGCCGGACACACTGCCCGCGACTGTGCCGTCAACGGCGACAACCATCGACGCCCCGGCCGCTCTCGGTGCCGAAGAGAACGTGGCTACCACTGTGGCCAGCGCGACAGGCGATCCCGCCTCGTAGTGCCGCAGTACCTCGTCGAGCACGTCACGCACGGCGTACCTCCCGCAGCAGTTGATCGAGTGTGGCGACGCTGTGCCCGGCCAGCAACCCATGCAGGTGCGGCAGCGCCACCGCGATACCCGACTGCACCGGCGCGTAACCGGCGGCACCGGCGTGCGGGTTGACCCACAGCACCCGCCGCGCGAGCCGTCGCAGTCTGGCCATCTGGTCGGCGAGCAGGGCCGGGTCGCCGCGCTCCCAGCCGTCCGAGAACACGACCACGATGGCCTGCCTGGCGACTCCGCGCTGCCCCCACCGGTCGAGGAACACCCGCAGGGTCTCGCCGAGCCGAGTGCCGCCCGCGAAGTCGGGAACGGCCCGCGCGGCGGCGGCGAGAGCCAGCTCGGGGTCGCGTTGACGCAGTGGGCGGGTGAGCCGGGTCAGTCGCGTGCCGAGCGTGAAGACCTCGGCGGGCATACGCCTGGTCACAGCGTGGGCGAAGCGCAACAGCGCGTCGGCGTAAGGGGACATCGAGCCGGACACGTCGATCAACAGCACGACCCGGCGAGGACGGCGGGCCTTGCGCCTGTGGGCAAGCCGGACCAGTTCGCCGCCGGATGCCCGCATGGCCGCGACCGTGCGGCGGGCGTCTATCGAGCCACGACGAGATCGCCGCCACCGCAGCGCCGCACGCATCGGCGGTTCTGGCCGGAGCAGGCCGATCATCTCCCGCAGGTGGGCGCGTTCCGCTGCGGTCAGACCGGAGATGTCTCGGTGCCGGAGGACTTCGGCGTCGGACGCCGTCTGGTCGACGTGTGGAACGTTGGCCTCGGTTGAGGTGCCTCCGCCCGAGAGCGCGGCGATGTGGGTGCGCTTGGGCCGGTGGTCCTTCATCGGCGGCGGGACGCGCGGGATATCGCCGGTGAACCAGGCGTGGAAGGCGGTGTCGTAGCGGGGGAGGTCGTCGGGGTCGGCGCAGAGGGTGAGCCTGCCCGCCCAGTAGAGCTGTGTGACCTCGGCCAGGTCCAGCAACTCGGCTGCGGTGAGGTAGGCGCGCACCCGGTCAGGCCCGCAGGCGACTCCGGCTTCGCGCAGTGCCACGGCGAAGCCGACGAGCCCGGGAAGCGGATCCACCTGCTCAAGTATGCGCTAATGCCGCGGTTTCAGGGGGCGTGCGGCGGTGGTACCGGCCGCGCACGTGACGAACGCGGCCGGTAGGTAGATCAGGCCACCTCGGCCAGAAACGCCCGCCAGTCGCCGACAGGAAAAGCCAGGGTGGGTCCTGAATTCTGCTTGGAGTCCCGCACGGCGACACCATGAGGTTCAGGCTTGACCTCAACGCAGTCACCGTTGGCTGCACTGAAGCTGCTTTTATGCCAGCCCACCTCGACACAGTTACCGTTGGCTGCACTGAAGCTGCTCTTGTGCCAGCCCACCTCGACACAGCCACCGTTGGCCGCACTGAAACTGCTCTTCCGCCAGACAATCTTGGTCAGGCCGTCCGGCTCATGCACGCTCATCATCGTCCTCTCGATCGGCGTAAAGCTCGGTTGCCAGGGTGGCAATCAGCTCCCGCGATTCTCCCTCACTCAGTGCACTGTCGGCTAGTGCCTGCAAAATGGCTTGGTAGGCGGCAATCTCAGCGGAAAACTCCAAGAAGACACTTGCCGTCTCACTCTCCAGGTAGACAACCGGGTTGAAGTTCTCGAACTCCATCAACTGAAATGCGCCGGACAGGGCAGCGTGCGCGCCATGCGCAGCGGGCACCACGCGGAGCACCAGATCTCGCCTCACCGACATCCGCAGCAGGTGGTGCATCTGCTCGGACATGACAGTCGAGCCGCCCACCGGAAGTCGCAGAGCAAACTCGTGCAAGTAGAAGATGCAGGTGGGCCGGTAATCCCGGCTGAGCAACTGTTGCCGAGCGAGCTTGGCGACCACCCGATCTTCGACTTCATCCAGGGGCACGTTCACATTGCCGCTGATCACCGCCCGAGCGTAATCGGCGACCTGGAGCAAGCCAGAGATCAAGAACGGCTCGAATTCAGCGATGCTCCTCGCCTGGTTCTCGTGGTCGATCAGGGTTCGGAGTTGCTTCGGCAGGTTCTTGCCGAACTGTTGGAGCCACCCCTTCGTATGCTGGTCCTTGCACAGTTCCAGCAGTCTGAAGCGTTCCTTCCCCTTCACACCACAGAGCGCCAAGACTGACGCCACATCCTCCGGCTTCGCGCCACGTTCGCCGCGCAACATCCTCGACACCTTGGTCCGCGACCAGCCCATCCGCGCGGCGGTCTGTTTTCGATCAAGGCCCACTTTGTCCATCGCCGCTTTGAGACCCTCGCCCAGTTCACGGGCGCGGATGGTCGGCTCCCGAGAGTCCATGCTCCTCAAGCTAACGATTGCCCAATGGGCACTGGGGAATCGTCACCCAAACGGGTCATTCCAGAGCCATACGGGCCCACACTCAGCTGATCTCATGTCGCAAACTTTGCACCCCGTCGCCACCCACGCCCGTGACCTCCTGCGCTCGACGCTCTACGAATACGTCGAGGCCGCCGAGGACGTCTTCGATACCGACGCCCCCTGGGACGTCGACCAGATCGCGGCCGTGCGCACGATCATGTCCGACATGAGCCACGTGATCCGCCACGCCGTCACCGAACATTTCGCCACCGAAACCAACTGCACGAAGTGCGACACCCCATGGCCGTGCCCGGCCCTGTCCGGCCTCTACGACCTCCTCACCGACCCGACGCGCTCCTTCACCGACCTCTGGGAGGAACGGCACTAGCCGCGATGCCTGCCACCAGGTCGGCGAGTACCGCGTGACAGTCGGCCAAGACGCGTTTGCCGCGTTTGGTCGTCTTGTAGCGGCGGACGCGCCTGCCGTCGACCACTTCGGTGCGCGATTTCAGCAGGCCCGCCTCTTGCAGCCGGTGCAACAGCGGATAGAGCGTGCCGGGAGAAACTCGGTGGCCGTGCGCGCCGAGTTCGGCGGTCAGCCAGGCACCGTGGACCTCGTCGACGGCCGCGTACTGGAGCACGCGCAAGCGCAGCGCGCCGTTCCTGAAGTCTCGCACCACGTCCATTGGCCCACGATATCGCAACCCGATATCGTGGGCCGATTTTTTATGAAATCCCTGCTCGGCAACGACATATCGAAATGCGATATCTGCCAACGATATCAATTCCCTGACACCACAGTGTGAATCCGACCACGCGAACGAGCGCAGCGCGCGACAGACCTCGTGACCCTGGGTAAAGTTGCCTGGTCAACGAGTTGAGAGAAGCCGGAAGGGTGCCAGATGCCCTCCCCAGCGCGGTGCGACAGATGACGCTAGTCGACCAGTCGACGCCTTTGTTCGCCACCACCGATCTCCTCGCAGACGCCGCCGATCGGGGTCTCGCCGTATTCCGCGCGGGCCCGGAAAGCGCGCCGCGCACGCTTGTCGACATCGTCACCGCCACCGCAGCCCGACACCCCGACGCCGACGCTGTGGACGACGGCACGATCGTCCTGACCTATCGCGAACTGATGGGCGAGGTCGACGCGCTGCGGGAGACCTTCGCCGCAGCAGGTATCGGCATCGGCGATCGGGTCGGTGTCCGCGTTCCCTCCGGCACGGCCCTGCTCTACGCGGGCATCCTGGCGATCCTCTCGACCGGCGCGGCCTACGTCCCGGTCGACTTCGACGACCCCGACGAGCGCGCTGACCTGGTGTTCGGCGAAGCGGGCGTGTGCGCGGTGCTTACCGCCGACGGCATCATCGCCACGGCCGCCCCCGCGCACCGGCACGGTGTCCCCACGCCGGACGACGACGCGTGGATCATCTTCACCTCCGGTTCCACGGGCAAGCCCAAGGGCGTCGCGGTCAGCCATCGCAGCGCCGCCGCCTTTGTCGACGCCGAGGCCGACCTGTTCCTCCCGGACTCCCCTATCGGCCCTGATGACCGCGTGTTGGCCGGGCTGTCAGTCGCATTCGACGCCTCTTGCGAGGAAATGTGGCTGGCCTGGCGCAACGGCGCCTGCCTGGTCACCACCCCGCGCGCGCTGGTTCGTACCGGCATCGACCTTGGGCCGTGGCTGGTCGAGCGTGGAATCACCGTGGTGTCCACCGTGCCGACGCTGGCCGCGCTGTGGCCCGTCGACGCTCTCGACGCCGTCCGGCTCCTGATTTTCGGCGGCGAGGCATGTCCCCCTGAGCTGGCCGAACGACTCGCCGTCGACGGACGCGAGGTCTGGAACACCTACGGCCCCACCGAGGCGACCGTGGTGGCCACCGCCGCCCAGCTCGACGGCACCGAGCCGATTCGCATCGGCCTCCCGCTCGACGGCTGGGAGCTTGCCGTTGTCGACGCGGCGGGCGAGCTGGTGCCGATGGGCGAGACCGGTGAGCTGGTCATCGGCGGCGCCGGGTTGGCCCGCTACCTCGACCCGGTGAAGGACGCCGAGAAGTTCGCCCCGCTGCCCGCGCTGGCCTGGTCCCGCGCCTACCGCAGCGGCGACATGGTCATCGCCGAAACCGATGGCCTGCGGTTCGTCGGCCGCGCCGATGAGCAGATCAAGCTCGGCGGGCGCCGAATCGAGCTGGGTGAGGTCGACGCGGCACTCCAGGCGTTGCCCGAGGTCGTCGGTGCCGCTTCGGCCGTGCGCGCGACCAGGGCGGGCAACCAGGTGCTTGTCGGCTACGTCGTGGCGGGCGAGGACTTCGACCAGGCCGACGCGGTCGAGCGGTTGCGGACCGCGCTGCCCGCCGCACTGGTGCCGCTGATCGCGGTGATCGACGAACTGCCCACCCGGACCTCCGGCAAAGTCGACCGGGCCGCGTTGCCGTGGCCGCTCAAGTCCGTCGACAACCAGCTGTCCGGCACCCGCGCCTGGCTGGCGGGGCTGTGGGCCGACGTCCTCGGCGTCGGGGTCACCGACCCGTCCGCCAACTTCTTCGCCAGCGGCGGCGGCAGCCTGACCGCCGCGCAGCTCGTGTCCCGCATCCGGCTCGCGCACCCGAACGTCTCGGTGAGCGACATCTACCAACGACCGACGCTGGGCGCTATGGCAACGCTGATCGAGGCGTCCGCCGCGAGCGTGCAGAGCGACCGGGTGATCGCGCCGACGCCTCGGCGCGCGCAGGTCATCCAGACGCTGCTGACGGTCCCGATGCTCAGCGTTGTGGGTGCTCGCTGGCTGGTGGTGCTGGCCGCGATCAACAACGTGCTTGGCCTGTCGTGGGCGCCGACGGTGTCCTGGTGGCTGGTGTTCGCAGGCTGGCTTGTTTTCCTGTCGCCGATCGGTCGGATGGCGTTGGCCGGGGGCACCGCGCGGGTACTGCTGCGTGGCGTCAGGCCAGGCAGTTATCCGCGTGGCGGCAGCGTCCACCTCCGGCTCTGGGCGGCCGAGCGGATGGTCGAGCTGACCGGCGCGACCAACCTCGCCGGTGCGCCGTGGATGACGCACTTCGCCCGGTTCCTCGGCGCGAAGATCGGCGACGACGTCGATCTGCACTCCCTTCCGCCGGTCACCGGCCTGCTCAAGCTGGGCCGGGGTGTGGCGGTCGAGCCCGAGGTCGACCTGACCGGGCACTGGCTCGACGGCGACATCCTGCACATCGGCGCCATTCGGATCGGCGCGGGCGCCACGATCGGGTCCCGCAGCACCCTGTTCCCCGGCGCCCGCATCGGCAAGCGCGCCATCGTGGCCCCCGGTTCCGGTGTGCGCGGGTCGGTTCCGGCGGGGGAGCACTGGGCCGGGTCGCCTGCGGGCCGCACCGGCAAGGCGGTGCACCACGCGGTGCGTCCGCCGCGCCGTAAGCGCTGGGTGGCGATCTACGCGGTCACCTCGTTCCTGCTGAGTCTGCTTCCGGTGGCCGCTGCCGTGCCCGCGTTGCTCATCGTCGCGGCGTTCCTCGACGGCACCACGACGGTGAGCGGGGCACTCAGCCAGGCTCTGCTGTCCGTGCCACTGGCAACAGTGACGTGGCTGGCTGTCTACGCCTTGCTAGTGCTGGTACTTGTCCGAGCGCTGAGCATCGGCCTGCGGGTGGGCCGACACCCCGTACACAGTCGGATCGCTTGGCAGGCGTGGGCCACCGAACGACTGATGGATCTGGCCAGGGGTGGGCTGTTCCCGCTGTACGCCTCGCTGGCGACACCCGTGTGGCTACGGGCGCTGGGCATGAAAGTCGGCCGAGGCGTCGAGGCGTCGACCGTGCTGGCGTTGCCGAGCATGACCACAGTCGGCGACGGCGCGTTCCTCGCTGACGACACGATGATCGCCTCCTACGAGCTGAGTGACGGCTGGCTGCGAATCGCTGAGGCCCGGATAGGCAAGCGGGCGTTCCTCGGCAACTCCGGCATGACCGCGCCCGGCCGACGCGTGCCCAAGCGCGGGTTGGTCGGCGTGCTGTCGTCGGCTCCTAAGAACGCCAAGGCGGGCTCGTCGTACCTCGGGATGCCGCCGATACGGCTGCCGCGTACGGCCGAGACCAGCGACGAGAGCACCACGTTCAACCCGCCTCGACGGCTCAAGGTCGCGCGGGCGTTGGTCGAGGTGTGCCGGGTCATTCCGGTGATGGCGTCGGTGGCGCTGGCCATGCTCGTCGCGGCGGGCTTCGAGACGCTGGCGTCGACGTACGGCTTCGGGGTGGCCGCGCTGGTCGGTGGCGTGCTGCTGTTCGGTGCGGGCGTGGCCGCGTGCGTGCTCGCCGTCGCCGCGAAGTGGCTGCTGGTGGGACGCTTCACCCGGATGGAACGTCCGCTGTGGAGTTCATTCGTGTGGCGCAACGAGCTGGCGGACACCTTCGTCGAGATGGTCGCCGTGCCGTGGTTCGCCACCTCGGCACACGGCACGCCGCTGCTGTCGCTGTGGCTGCGCGGTCTGGGCGCGAAGATCGGCAAGGGCGCGTGGGTGGAGAGCTACTGGCTGCCGGAGGCCGACCTCGTCAGCATCGGCGCGGGCGCCACAGTCAACCGGGGCTGCGTACTGCAAACCCACCTGTTCCACGACCGGATCATGAGCATCGACACCGTCACCATCGGCGCGGGCGCGACAGTGGGCCCGCACGGCATTGTGCTACCCGGTGCCGCACTGCACGCCCGCAGCACCGTCGGCCCGGCGTCACTAGTGATGCGCGGTGAGACCGTGCCCGAGGCGAGTCGCTGGCTGGGCAACCCGATCGCAGCGTGGTCCTAGCTTGTTGTTGAATTCGGGTATGAGTGCAGGCGCCAACACAACCATCGACGCCTACCTCCCCCAACACGGCAGCAACGCTTACCAGGTCACGCACTACGACCTGGCCCTGGACTACCGAGTCGGCACCGGCAGATTGGACGGCCGGGCGAGGCTGTCGGTTGTGGCCAACCAGCAGTTGTCGCGGTTCAGCCTCGACTTCGGCAGGCTGCGGGCCAGCCGGGTCACGGTGGCGGGCAAGGCCGTGCGGTTCAGCCAGCGCGGCACGAAGCTGCACGTCGTGCCCGCTCGGCCACTGCCGTCGGGAGCTTCGTTCTCCGTCGAGGTGCGCTACACCGGCTCACCCACGCCAGTACCGACCCACTGGGGCGAGATCGGCTGGGACTACCTGGAAGACGGCGTGCTCGTCGCCAGCCAGCCCATCGGGGCGCCGTCGTGGTTCCCGTGCAACGACCACCCCAGCGACAAAGCGACGTACCGGATCTCGGTAACCACGGCGTCGGCGTATCAGGTGGTGGCGAATGGCGTCCTGGAGTCCTCGCGTACTGCCGCGAGCACGACGACATGGGTGTACCAGCTCCCACAGCCGACGCCGACCTACCTCGTCACTGTCCAAATCGGACGGTACCTGCTGACCGACTCGCCTTCAGGCACGGTTCGGATGCACGCGGCGGTGCCACCTCGACTCATGGTGCCCTTCCAGCACGACTTCGGCAGGCAAGGTGCCATGATTGACCTGTTCTCGCGGCTGTTCGGGCCGTACCCCTTCGACCGGTACGGCGTGGTCGTCGTGGACGCGGAACTCGACGCACCCGTTGAGGCACAAGCGTTGTCGGTCTTCGGCACCAACCACGTCGACGGCAGGCGCGGCTCGGAGAACCTTGTCGCGCACGAACTGGCACACCAGTGGTTCGGCAACAGCCTGACCGTCGCCGAATGGCGGCACATCTGGCTCAACGAAGGCTTCGCGACCTACGCCGAATGGCTGTGGTCGGAGAACTCCGGCGGCCAACGCGCCGACGCCCACGCCCGCCGCGCGTGGCGCTCACTGCACGCGCGACCCCAGGACCTGCGGCTGGCCGACCCCGGGGTACTGCGGCTCTTCGACGACCGCGTGTACGTCCGGGGGGCGGTCGCGCTACACGCCCTGCGACTCGAACTCGGCGACGCCGCGTTCTTCGCGCTGCTCGCCGAATGGACCTCGACCTACGCGCACGGGACGGTCACGACGGAGGCGTTCACCTCGATGGCGCAGCGACACACGCCGTGGCCGCTGACGAAACTGTTCGCACATTGGCTCTACGAAACGACCCTGCCCGCTTTGTCGCGTTAGGACAATAAAGCGTCGAGGCCCTGCGCGATCACCCGGTCCGCGTCCTCGCGATACTTGAGCACCGCACCGAGAGTCACCGCAGCCGTTGCCGCATCCAACTCAGTGCGCCCCAACGCGAGCAACGCCCGTGCCCAATCAATCGACTCCGCGACACCGGGCGGTTTCAGCAGTTCGGCCGCGCGCAGTCTGCGGACCGCGGTGACGATCTGGTCGGCGAGACGTTCGGAGATTCCCGGGACTCGGCGCCGGAGGATGGCGAGTTCGCGGGCGAGGGTCGGGTGATCGAGCCAGTGGTAGAGGCAGCGCCGCTTGAGGGCGTCGTGCACTTCGCGGGTGCGGTTCGACGTCAACACGACCAGCGGCGGTGTCGCGGCGCGGATCTCGCCGAGTTCGGGGATGGTGACCGCGTTCTCGCCCAGCACCTCCAGCAGGAACGCCTCGAACTCGTCGTCCGCGCGGTCGACCTCGTCGATGAGCAGCACACACGGCGCGTTCTCCAGCGCGCGCAGAAGCGGGCGGGCGAGGAGGAACCTTCTGGTGTACAAGGACTTCTCGGCCTCTTCGGGGTCCAGATCACCTGCCGCCTCCAGCGCGCGCAGGTGCAGGAGTTGGCGCGGGAAGTCCCAGTCGTAGATGGCCTGGGTGGCATCGATGCCCTCGTGGCACTGCAATCGGATCAGCTCGACGCCGAGCGCTTGGGCCAACGCGGCGGCCAGTGACGTCTTGCCGGTACCCGGCTCGCCCTCGCAGAACAACGGCCGCCCGAGGCGCAGTGCGAGAAAGGCGGCGGTGGCCAGCCCTTCGTCGGCCAGGTATCCACTGTCGTCGAGCGCACTGGCGACCTCGGCTGGGGTCTGCATCTCTCGACAGTAATCGGGGTCAGGAGCTCACACCCCCGGAATGACCCGGAGGCGGATTTCGGGGTCGTTCCCCGATGTGCCGAACCCGCTGGTCACCGACCATGGAGCCATGACGGACAACGTGTACGACGAGAGCAGGCCCCAGATCCGCAAGTTCCACCGCAGCCGCGAGGACCGCATGATCGCGGGCGTCTGCGGCGGGGTGGCGAAGTCGATCGGCGTCGACGCGGCGCTGGTGCGGCTCGGTCTGGTCGCGGCCACGCTGCTGGGCTTCGGCGCGGGCGCGGTCATCTATGTGGCGGCGTGGATTCTGCTGCCTGAGCAGGACGGTTCACCGTCGTAAGGCTCAGCGGTCCAGGAACTCGCGGAGCAGCGCGCGGAGTCGGACGCGCTCGGTGACCAATGGGGTACTGCCAGGCAGGACGACCAGGGTGGCGTTGGGGAACGCCGACGCGGCCTCGTGCGCCACCTCGGCTGGGTGCATCGGGTCGGACTCGGCCGCGATGATCAGGACGGGGGCGGTCACGGCGCGCAGGGCGGCCGGGTCGGGGACCGGGAGCGCCCGGGCGACTTCGCGCAGGGCCGGTCCGAGACGCAGGAGCGCGTCGGTGCGTTCATCGATGTAGCTGCCCGCACCCACGGGTGCCGCCGCGGCGACCAACGCCCTGAGGGTGACTCGGTCGCCCGCTTCGGCGGCATCGCCCAGTTCGGTGACGAGCTGGACCGAGCGGGGCGGGCGGGGCTCGGTGAGGGCCGCGGGCAGCATGAGTACGAGTCGATCGAAGACCGTCGGATCGGTGGCGACCAGGGTGCTCAACGCGGCGGCACCCAGGGACACGCCGATGGCCTGACGTGCGCCGATCGCTTCAGCGGCGGCGTGGACATCGGCCGCGATTCGCGGAAAACGCCAGTAGTCGGCAGGCGGATCCGGGGCGTCGAGGTGGCCGGGCAGGGTGAGCACCACGCGGGTTCCGGCCAGACCGGACGCGGGAATGCGGGCCTCGCCCTCGGTCGCGCCGAGGCCGGGCACCACCAGGGTGACCGGGTCACCCGAGCCATGACTCCGCAGAAGCGGAGTCACCACCGCGGCCCGCGCTGGACCTCGCCGAGCTTCGGGCGGACATCGACGATGTAGACCAGGGCCGCGACCAGTCCGGCCATCCAGAAAATCCAGCCGTTGCTGGCGAAGCTGAACAGGAGCAGGGCGATCGTCGCGCCTGCGGTGATGCCGAGCCAGGCGGGTTTGGTCAGTCGGTCGGCGGCCGCGTACGCGTCCGGCCGCTGGAGCAGGGCGTGAATGAACGCGAACACCCCGACCGGGACCGCTGCCCAGTCGATGATCCGCATGATCCACAGCGCTGTCTGAGGCACACCCCAAGCCTACGTGCGAACGTGCCCGGTCCACCACACACCCCGGCACACCACCGTGGATCTCGCTGAATCTTGGCGATGCCGGACGCTCCCACCGGGGGCGATCCCGGTCCAGAACGCGGTGAGCCCCCGCACCGCATCGGGTGCGAGGGCTCACCTGGGCCTGATGACCACTCAGCTCACTTGGCGGTGGTGGGCTTGGTCGTCGCGGGCTTGCGGGTGGTGGTCGCGGCGGGCTTGCGCGCGGGGGCCGTCTTGTTCGCCACGCGACGGCTGGTGCTGCGCACCTCGTGGGCCACGTCGTCGCCCGCCTCCTCGACGGCCTCGGCGACGTCGGCGGCGACCCGCTGAGCGGTGATGGCGGTCTTCTCGCCGACCGAGCGGGTCTTGCGGGTCACCCGGCCGAGCACGTCCTCGGCGAGGGTCCGCGCGTCGACAGCGACCTCGCCGGCACGGCCCTGAGCCGAGTCGATGGCCTCTTCGAGCTGCTCGATCGCCTTCTTGACCTGCGGCTGCGACTTGAGCTTGCCAAGGGTGTCAGCACCCTGCTCGGCCAGCTTCTGGTAGAGCTTGAGCGCGGCCTCGGTGTACTCGTCGACGAGCTTGCGCAGTTCGACCGGGTCGAGCTTGTCGCGGAGGCCGCCGATCTCGTTCGGCAGGTCACCGACGGCGGTCTTGGTGTTCTCCGCGCGGTCCTTGGCCCTGTGCACCGCGTCGAGCACGGCCTTGGCCGCGAGGTCGCCCGCGCCGAGGGCGGCGAGCAGCGGGGTGCGGACCTGGTCGACAACGGTGTTGGCGGCGGCCTTGGCCTGGTCGCGGGCTTCCTTGCTGTCACTGGGCAACGTCATGTGGCTCACTCCTGGTAGCTGGGGTCCGCGGTTCGGTCTCGGCGTCCACATCGGAACCCTCTACTGTGGACTGTTTTACCGTGTTCTCGCGCCGGAACGACTCGTAGATGTCGAGCAGCACCTGCTTCTGGCGTTCGGTCAGCTCGGTGGCGGCGCGGATCGCCTCGGTGACCGGCCCGCCGGTCGGCAGGTCGAGGATGCCCGCCTGCACGTAGAGCGCCTCGGCGGATATCCGCAGTCCCTTGGCGATCTGTTGCAGGATCTCGGCGCTCGGCTTGCGCAGGCCGCGCTCGATCTGGCTCAGGTACGGATTGGAGACCCCGGCGAGCTTGGACAACTGGCGCAGCGAGATCTTCGCGGTGCTGCGCTGTTGCCTGATGTAGTCGCCGATGTCCCGCCCGAGGTCGGCGACCTTGTGCATGGGGCCCGCGTCGTCGGCCGGATGTTCCGGCCCCGCGGGTTCGTCCCTGGTCATCGACCGCCTCCTCGTGACACCACCGACGGTACGCTCGAGTGCTAGCAACTGCAAGCAGAGAGCTCGCACTCGATGGGGTGGCTTCAGTCACAGGCGGTGACGAAGTCAGAGGCGGTCGAGCACCCATTCAGCCACGGCGGCGGCCGTCTCGTCGACGGAGGCGACGGAGGTGTCGAGCAGCGTCATCCTGGGCTGGGTCAGCTCGGCGTTCGCCTTCATCCAGGCGTTGAACCGCAGCATGTCGGTCAGACGATCATCGTCGTCCCACTCGCGCCAGGCGGGCCGCGCGCGCAAGCGCTTGCGCAACACGTCGTCCTCAGCGACCAGCGCGAGATAATGGATGTCACCCAGAAGTGCGCGCTCGGGCCGGTACTCGAACTGAGGGGGCGCGACGGTGCCACACAGCACGGCAGGCCGCTTGCTCTGGTTCAGCATCGCCAGCAAGCGCAGCCAGGTCTGCCGGAACGCCCCGAAGTCGTCGCGCGGGTCGCGCAGCGCATCGACCCACAGCACATCCTGCTCAAGCACGATCACCCGATCGCCGAGCAGAGCACCGAGACGACGGCACACGGTCGACTTGCCGGTGCCACTCGGGCCGGTCAGCGCGAACATCGGGAGCCGCGTGAACGGCTCCCGATGGCCACACACCACACACACCAGGACGGCCGAACCAGCACCGCCGCCGGTGTCTTCGACATTCGGCGCGTCGGCCCACTCACCGCAGGCCGCGCAGATCATCAGGTTCAACGATCAGTCGAAGAGTTGCTCAAGGAAGCCCTTGCGGCGCTTCTGGTGTCCATGACTTCCATGACTGCCGTAACCGGACGGCGAGTCGCGGTAGCCACCGTGCGATCCGAACCCTGGGGCCGAATCACGGTGACCACCCCTGGCGTACCCGGGGGGTGAATCGCGATAACCGGGCTGGCCGTACCCAGGCTGCGGCGGGTAGGGCGTGCCGGGCATCGGTACGGGTCCGCCCTGATAGGGCGGCGGGGGCGCCGCCGGGGCGTAGTGGCGCTGCTCGGCATTGAGAACCTGCTCAAGCTCACCACGGTCGAGGAAGATTCCTCGGCATCCATCGCACTGGTCGATGTGAATACCGAGGCGGTCGACAGTGCTCATCTTGTTCTGACACTTCGGACAAATCACACGCCCAGCCTACGCAAAGATCGATGCCCATGTGCGCATGGCTGAATCAACCACCCGATTAGCACGAGTTGTAGGAGTCCCGCACATAGCTGCCAGGACCGGCGTGAACCTACCCTTTCCTGCCATGAGCAGTGGTACACGTCACAGC
>JALZNB010000140.1 GCA_030857905.1 Actinomycetota bacterium | reverse complement strand
CGTTGACCGTGGACACCCTGGGGCGGGCCCGGGTGGCGGCCCGGATGGATGTTCCCGTCGAGTCCGGTCCGGGCACCGAGGTCGCGGTGGTGTCCGATGTGGATGCCGACGGTGTGCGCGCCCGCATCTACCTGCCGGGTGAGAGTCCGGTGTCGCCGGTCGTGGTCTACCTCCACGGCGGCGGCTGGGTCATGGGCGACATGGACACCGCCGACGCCGTGTGCCGCTATCTGGCCGTGCTCTCCGGTGCCGCCGTCATCTCCGTCGACTACCGACTGGCCCCGGAGCATCCGTTCCCGGCCGCGTTGGAGGACATCGATCGTGTTCTCGGCTGGCTGCACTCGACCGGCGCCACCGAACACGGCCTCGACTCCCGGCGCATCGCCGTCGTCGGCGAGTCCGCGGGTGGACACCTCGCCGCCGTCACCGCGCGACGCTGGCGTGATCGCGGGAAGCCGTTCACCAGTCAGGTTCTCGTCTACCCCGTCATCGACCCGTTCGCCCAGCCAACCGTTGTCGAAAGCCCTGGACTCACCGCCGAGGACATGAAGTTCTTCTGGAACGCCTTCGCACCCCAGGGTGTCGACCGCGCTCAACCCGACCTGTCGCCGATCTCGGCCGACCTGTCGGGCCTGCCCGCGACGCTGGTGATCACCGCGGAGCACGACATCCTTCGCGACGAGGGCGAGGAGTACGCGCGCAGACTCGCCGAAGCGGGCGTACCCGCGGTGTCTGTCCGCTATCAGGGTCAGGTCCACGGCTTCTTCCGTCGCCTCGCCCGCTACGACGCCGCCCGCCAGGCCGTCACCCAGGTCGCCGCGACACTGCGCGCGGAGCTGGCATGAGCGCGACGCTGGTCGCCAAGGCGCTCGCCGCGGGCCACGGCGACCGGATGCTGTTCTCCGGTTTGGACCTGGTGGTCGCGCCAGGCGATGTGATCGGTCTCGTCGGCGCCAACGGCGCGGGCAAGTCGACGTTGCTGCACACGTTGGCCGGGCTGCTGACCGCCGAGGAAGGCGAGGTCCGCCTGAATCCGCCGACCGCGACGGTCGGCTATCTCCCGCAGGAGCCCGAACGGCGCCCCGGTGAGTCCGTGCGCGGTTTTCTCGCCCGGCGCACCGGGGTCGCCGACGCGCAGCGCGAGATGGACGCCGCCGCCGAAGCCCTCACCCACGGCGAGCCCGGCGCGGACGACACCTACGCGCACGCCCTGGAGCGCTGGCTCGACCTCGGTGGCGCCGACCTCGACGAACGGTGCGACGAGGTGCTCGCCGACCTGGGCTTGGACGTCGGCCTCGACCAGGAGATGACCTCGCTGTCCGGCGGGCAGGCCGCCCGGGCGGGCCTGGCGTCGCTGCTGTTGAGCCGCTACGACGTGTTCCTGCTCGACGAGCCGACCAACGACCTCGACCTGGACGGACTGGCCCGGCTGGAGACGTTCGTGGCCGGTCTGCGCGTCGGCACGGTCCTGGTCAGCCACGACCGCGAATTCCTGACCCGCACGGTGACCAGCGTCCTCGAACTGGACCTCGCGCAGCAACAGATCCGCGAGTACGGCGGCGGCTACGACGCCTACCTCGACGAACGTGAGGTCGCCCGCCGCCACGCCCGCGCGGATTACGAGCAGTACGCCTCGACCAGGGAGGCGTTGGAGGAACGGGGCCGCACGCAGCGCTCGTGGATGGACAAGGGCGTCCGCAACGCGCGCCGCAAGTCGACCGACAACGACAAGATCGGTCGCAAGCACCGCGCGGAATCCTCGGAGAAGCAGGCGGCCAAGGCCCGCCAGACCGAGCGGATGATCGAGCGACTCGACGTGGTCGACGAGCCGCGCAAGGAATGGGACCTGCGGATGGAGATCGCCGCGGCCCCCCGGCCCGGTTCCGTCGTGGCCGCGCTGCGCGACGCCGTCGTCCGTCGCGGCGCGTTCACCCTGGGGCCGGTGTCGCTGGAAATCGGCTGGGCCGACCGGGTCGCCATCACTGGCGCGAACGGGTCGGGCAAGTCCACACTGCTCGCCGCGCTGCTCGGTCGCCTGCCGCTGACCTCAGGGGAGACCCATCTCGGACCAGGGGTGAAGGTCGGCGAAGTCGACCAGGCTCGGGCGAAGTTCCTCGGCCAGGACGAACTCCTCGACGCGTTCGGCCGGGAGGTCCCCGACTGGCCGATCGCCGACGTGCGAACGTTGCTCGCGAAGTTCTCCCTCAAGGCCGAACACGTCCTGCGGCCCGCCGCGACGCTGTCACCGGGTGAGCGGACCCGCGCGGGTCTCGCGTTGCTCCAGGCCAGGGGCGTGAACCTGCTGGTACTCGACGAGCCGACCAATCACCTCGACCTGCCCGCGATCGAGCAGTTGGAAGCGGCACTGGCCGACTACCCGGGGACGTTGCTGCTCGTCACGCACGACCGCAGGATGCTCGACGCGGTGTCGGTGAACCGGCGGATCGAGGTCACCGACGGCAAGGCCGCCGAACTCGGCTGAACGTCGGGGCGACGGCACTATCGACGTCGCCCCGATCCACATCTGACCGAGACCGCACGGCCTCCACGGGGTCAGTCTTCGAGCAGAGCCCGGAGTTGCGCGAGCAGGTCACTGCGGCTGGTCGCGCCAAGGCGGGAACGCATGCGGGCCATGTGGTGCTCCACGGTCTTCGCCGAGATGAACAGCCGGTCACCGATCTGCTTGTAGGTCAGGCCATCCACCACGAGCCGGGCCACCTGGAGTTCGCGGTCGCTGATGCGGGCCATCCCCGATCGGTCGGCCGTGCCCTCGTCGATGACCGCGCCCTTGCCCTGCAGCAACCGCGCGCAGTCGAGCAAACCGACCATCGCCTTGCGGTCGGCCGTTCTGATCGCGGCCTGTCCGGCCAATCTCGCGCCGTCCCAACGCAAACCCGCGGTGTGCAGGCCCCTCGCGGCGGCCTCCACCCTGGGTGCGTCGACGGTGCCCGCGAGTACGTCCCGCCAGCATTGAGCCGCCTCGGCCATGGTGGCGTGGAACGGGCTCAGGTCCATGTTGGCCGCGAGCGCGGCGACGTGGCCGTCCGCGGCCGTCTGTTGTTCGGCGATGATCTCCGCGTGCAGGCAACTCCAGTGCAGCATGGTGGTCCACAGCGGAGGATTCCCCAGTTCCGCAAGCAGTTCCCAGGCCTGGTCGAGGTGGGGGTCAAGCCGGTCGCGGTCGCCGATGCGGGCGGCGGCGACCGCGAATTCGCCCAACGGCAACAGGGTGAACAGGTCGACCGGGTGCCGGACGACCGCTTCGCAGGCCTGCGACCAGGTCCGGCGCAGCGCGGCGAGGTCGCTTCCCCGGCGAGCCGCGCCGACCTCGACGCCGACGGCGAAGAGCCAGTCCCGAGGTGCGAGGTCACCGTCCGGCGACAGGGTCACCGCGTCACCGCGAACCATCGCCGTCCACACGCGCAGGAGGCGGTGGCGCGTCAGCAGAAGCGCACCCCCGGTGCGGGCGGCGATCGCCCGGTCCAACAGCGGCTCCGCGATCGTCGCGGCGCCGCTGTGCAGGGCGAGCAGCGCGCCGAGTGCGGCCGGGCTGTCCGGGAGAAGCACCGTGCCGCCGACCGGTTCCAGGGTCTCCGCCGAACGGACCACTGTGGACAGTGCGGTGGAGAACGACGAGCCGATCGAGTCGATCATGCCTTGCGCCATCGCGGAAACCGCACCGGAGAACAGGGTCGGCGGGGTGTCCTCGGTCTCTTTACGCAAGACGGCCGTGGCCGCGTCGATCCGGCCGGTGCCCGCGAGGCCGATGGCGGCGAAGGCGGCCGAGGTGCCCGACCAGAGGTACAGCTCGGCGCTGCGGGCGAGCTGGCCTCGATGCGCCAAGGCCGCCGCGACAACCCTGGCCGCGTCCACCCTGCCTTCGGCCACCAGTGCGTCAGCCCGACGCAACGCGCTGTCGAGTGCGCCGGAGAGAGCTTCGGCCTCGGCCCAACGAACCTCGTCGACGGGGTGCCCGCTGTCGGCGGCTGCCCCATAGAGCCGGACCGCGACCTCGGGCTCGGCCTGGTCGGCGGCGGCGGCCAGAGCGGCGGCGACCGAAGGCCCCGGCGCCCCGGCCTCAAGCAACGCCAGGGCGAACTCGTGCGGCACGCCGCCCCGGGCGAGCCGTAGGTCGGCGAGCCTGCTGAACACCGCGGCGCGTTGGTCGGCCGACACGATCTCGCGCAACACCGTGGTGCCGATGGGCAGCAGGGAACCGTCTGGGTCGAGCAGCCCCGTTCCCCTGACCTCGTCGACGAGGTCGGCGACCGACGCGTGCCCTCGGTCGAGCAGGCCCGCGATCAGGTCGGTGTCCCCCACGGCGCCGACC
>JALZNB010000080.1 GCA_030857905.1 Actinomycetota bacterium | reverse complement strand
TCCGTGGCGGCTGGGCGACATCGTCGGGGCCGCCTTGGTCCTGCTGCATCGGGAGAACCATCGGACCACATAATCGGCAACGATTGATCACATAACGCGACACACGGTCACTCGGAAAGGCTCAATGTCTTCTTCCACCGCCCGCACAAGCCAGTGCGTGCTTTCACCGCCGCCCGTCGTGCCTTGGCCGCTGACGACGGAATGAGTACCGCCGAGTACGCGATAGGCACGATCGCTGCCGCGACATTCGGGGCGATCCTCTACACGGTCATCAGTGGCGAGTCCGTGCTCAACGGCCTCAACGCGCTGGTCCAGCGCGCATTGGCGGTGGACTTGTGACAGGCCCGCCCGTTGGCCGCCACGGGTACGTGATGCACGTCGATGACGACGGGCCCGGCGGTGAGTGCGGTGCGGTGACGGTGGAAGCCGCCATCGCGATCGCAGGCCTGACGTTGGTTCTCGCGCTGGTTCTGGGCGGACTGGCGGCGATGATCGACCAGGTCCGCTGTGTCGACGCCGCTCGGGAAGCGGCGCGATTGGTGGCCAGGGGCGAGCCAGAGCGGGCCCGGACAGTGGCGGGGGAGATCGCGCCACGCGGGGCGGATCTACGAATCAGCATCGACGGTGACGCCATCACCGTGGAGGTCCACGCCGATGCGGCGTCCGGTTTTCTGCCCGGGGTCCGCTTACGTGCGGAGGCCTACGCGGTGGCCGAACCTGGCTTACTCGAAGACGGCTTGGGCGCTGAGGTGGCTGCCGTTGAGGTGCCGACCCCGATAGAGGCTGCCGCGGCAACCTCGGCGATCAACGACAGCGTGGTCGGAGCGCGACTGAGGCAGGCTCGCGACGGTGGGTGTTCGTGGTCAGACCGCGTGTGGTCAGACGGTGTCCCGGTGGCCACCCGGACCGCATCGGCAACGGCTCCCGCCGATTTGCGGACGGTGATCTTCAGCGAAGTGCCGGCGCGGTGCGCGGCGTAATGGGTGGCACCAGAACCTATACGGATACGGATTCCGATTCGGGAGGAGGTCCGCATCGAACCTGCTCGGAAAGGGAGGGCGGTCGATGAACTGGCGGATGCCGATGTGAAGGGAGGGGGACTTGCGGGAGATCGGTGAGAGTGGGCCTCGCGTCGCGGGACATGGTCGGTTAGATGCTCGGCGTCGGCCCGAGGGTGGGACGGCCGGGTCTTTCCGGTCAGGGGACGACGGGTTCGCGACGGTGTGGGTGGCCTGGGCGATCACCGCGCTGCTGGCATTGGTCATGGTGATCGTTGGATTGGGTACGGCGGTGATCACCCGGCATCGGGTGGAGAGTGCGGCGGATCTCGCCGCGTTGTCCGCTGCCGCGCGGGTGGTGGTCGGTGATGAGTCCGCGTGTGAGCGGGCTCGATGGGTTGCCGAGCGGATGCGGGTGTCGATCGCCGAATGTCGAGTGGACGGAATGGAGGTGACAGTGCGGGTCTCCACTCGACCGCCGGGCGTGTTGGCCGGTGTCGGCGCGGCACACGCCACTGCGCGAGCCGGACCGGTCGACGGCGGCTGAACGGTCGCGCCTGGGCGGTGAACGGCATCACATCGCGGGCCGATGTGGACGTTTCGCCCAATTCTCGCCACCAGTGAACACTGTTGTTTTCGCTGGTGAGACACGATCTCAAGGAGACGAAAACCGATGTGTGGGCCGTCGATGCACCACCCGCCGGGGTAAGTCGGCGGTCAGCGGTGACCGGTCGAATCGCCTTCAGTCGCCCGGTTGCCTGTGCTTTCACTCACCTTGTCAAAGCGACCAGTTGTCGACTGCGAGTTACCCAAAGCACACCAGATGGCGTTGAGTCTGTTGTAGGGCACCGAACCCGACGCCCGAACCCTGAGGAGGCATTACCCGAGATGTTGGAGAGCGAACGATCGGACGGCTGGCGCAGGGCGTTCCGGGTCGAGTTGCGGGCGGAGGCGATTGGCCTCGCATTCCGTGGCTGGTCGGTTCTGCCGGGCACCTATCCGGCGGGCGCGAAATGGGCGGGCCGCGAGGGTGTCGAGGACACCGGTCCGGTTCCCGTGCACCAGGATTGGCAGGAGCGGATCGGCACCAAGGCCGAGCAGGTCGCCACCTGGTGGACCGGTCACCCCTACAGCCTGCTGTTGGCGACGGGTGCCGGGTACGACGCGATCGAGGTCGACGGTGACCTCGGCCGTCGCGCGGCGCGTGTGCTGCGTTCGGTGGGGATGCCTGTGCCGATCATCGCCAATCCCGATAGCCGCTGGCTGTTCCTCACCCGCTCCGGCACCGCGCTCAACAACGATCTAGCGATGCAGACAGACATCACGTTGCACGCGGGCGGTGGCTGGATCACATTGCCACCAAGTCCTTTCCGTCATGGTGTCGTGCACTGGCGGGTCAAGCCAGAGGTGTGCGGCTGGCAGATCCCGGACTCCAGCATCGTTCAAGACGCACTCCTCGACGCGATGCACCAGCCCAGCAGCGGCCGCTTCGCCACCGCGCTCGTGGCCGCCGACTAATACCACCGTCCATTGTGGTCACAGCGGCGCTCGCCACGAGCCCGGTGAGTCCGCCGACCACACCCAGGCCTGTCCCGGCCGCGCCAATGCCATCCCCGCCCTCGGCGGCGCACCGGACGGGCAGCCAGGCCGAGCACACCGGAAGGCGACGGCCTCCCGCACCGCTCACGGAGAAGACCCGCGGCCCGTCGCCGCGGGGAGGGAACCGCGGCCTCGCGTCGCGGTGGGACCAGCGGCCCGTGCCGCGGTCGGCGAACCCGCCCTCGGGATGACCGTGCCAGTCCGACACCGACGCCTCCCCGGTTGTCGCACGCGGCGCGATGCACTCCCCGCCGACCGTCCCACCCGCACTCTCCACAGCGGTACGCGGTAGCAGGGTCGACCGCCACG
>JALZNB010000099.1 GCA_030857905.1 Actinomycetota bacterium | reverse complement strand
GGCGATCGACATCCTCCGGCATTTGGCGAGCGCGGCGGCGCCGGTACCCTGGATTCGGCATATCGGCGGCTTCATCGCGGCGAACCCGCGCACGCCGCGCGAGCACTACAGCCCGACGTTGAGCAGGCTCGCCGACGAGTTGCGTGATCGGGAAATCAGGTTCGACCTGTCCGATCAGCTCGGCGTGGTCGGCGGTCGCGAGGGGCTCCAACTCGCCGTCCAGGACTTCCTCCAGGCCCTCGGTGCCGAGGTCTCCCCCAAACGTGCCGCGGATACCGCGATGCGGCACATGGTCGCCATCGAGAAACGGGCGAGGTGACAGCGTGGAGATCACCACCAAGCCCGGTTTACGACTAGAGGTCGCGGGCCGCGAGGTGCGTGGTGGACGCGGGCCGGAAGGGCCACGGGACCCGGGTCACGGCCGGTTGCTCTACGGGTTGCCCGCCGCGGTGTTGATCGTCGGGCTGCTGATTCCGATGGCGTTGACCACTTTCGCCGCCCTGGACGGCGACATTCCCATCGCGGGCAACTTCATCGACGTGCTCAGTGATCTCGACGCGCTCAGTGCCGCGTGGCACAGCGTCCTGTGGGTCGGCATCGCGCTGGTGGTGGTCGCCGCGGGTTACGTGATCGCGGTGCTCAGCCAGGTGATGCGCTGGCGGGCGCCGCTGTACTTCATGGTCCTGCCCTTCGGCGTCTCGGCCCTGGTGTCCGGCGCGGTGTTTCGGATGATCTTCGACCCGGTTCCCGAACGGGACACGGTCAACGCGCTCTCCGGCGGGAGCACCGTCTGGCTCGGCCCGGAGTTCATCTGGCTGGTGCTCGCCCTCGCCTTCGCCTGGACGTGGCTCGGTTTCGTCGTCGTGTTGTTCCGCAAGGGTTTCCAGGAGACCGGGCATTCCGGTTTCCTCACCGAGGGCGGGCGGTTCGTCCTGCCCAAGCCGGGACCGGTGGCGGCCATCGTGGTACTCACCGTGCTCGTCGCGGCGATCCGCGTCTTCGACCTCGTGCTCATCACCGCCCCCGGATCGGTGCAGGACGACGTCGACGTCGTCGGCCTGCACTGGTGGCGGATGACGCTGCGGTCCTCCGACACCGGCAGGCCCGCGGCGCTGGCCGTGCTGCTGTACGTCTTCGTGGCCGTGGTCACGGTGTTCGGGCTGCGCAGCGCCCGAAGGCTCGAACCCGCGGTGCGCCGTTCACCACCGGCGGTGGCACCACGTCAGCGCACCCGACGCCCGTGGCCAAGTTGGATCATCGGCCTCCTGACGAGCGCCGCCTGGTTGTTCCCGATCGTCGTACTGCTGGGCACCGCGCTGCACGATCCGGTGGCGGCGGGCTCGGCGGGCTGGTGGCGCGGCGATGGCCTCGGTCTCGGATCTTTCGCGGCGATACGTGAGGCGGCGGCCGTCACCGCCCTGTTCGGCAACGTGTTGCTCGCCTGCCTGGCCACGGCACTCGTCGTGGCGACAGCCGTTCCCGCCGCGTACCTGCTGACCTGGGGCGCGCTGCCCGGCTGGCTCTCCCGCTCCGCGACGACCCTGCTGTTGATACTCGCGGTGGCTCCGGTGCAGATGTACCTGGGCCCGCTCAGGGACATGTTCAGCAGGTTGGGCTGGGTGGGCTCCCCCGCTCTTCTCGCGTTGGTGCACGCGATGGCAGGCCTGCCGTTCGCGATCCTGGTGGTGCGCACGGCGTTTCTCGCCGCGCCGCCCGACCTGTCCGGCAAGCTCCCGGCGATGGACGCCATGTGGCGGCGCGGACGATACCGGCCCGCGTTGATCGCGGTCGCCGTGATGGAGTTCATCCTGGTGTGGAACGACTTCATCGTCGGGTTCCTGATCGCCGACGCGGGACCGACACCGTTGACACTGTTGCTGTGGGGCGAGGCGCGGCAGTTCGGAACCTCGACGGGCACCATCGCGGCGAACGCGATCCTGTCCGCGGTGGTGCCCGTCGCGTTGCTCCTCATGACGTGGCCGAGGGTCGTCGCCGGTCTCACCGGAGGGGTCGCCAGGTGAAGTCGGACGGTGATTTCGTCCAGCGCTTCGGGGTCTACCTGATCGCGGCGATCACCTGGGTCGTGCTCAATGTGGCCATCGAACTGATGGGCGACCAGGCCAACGACTCCCCCATCGGCAAGGCGGTGGGTCCGTGGCTCTGGACAGCGGCGGTGTTCGGCGTCCCGACGATGCTCGTCGTCTTGTTGGCGGTCCGGGCGATCCGCCGGAAATCGTCCCCGCACGTCGAAGGGCCGGGGGTCGACAAGTCCGCGGTCGAGCCGCCGCAGGTGCGCCTCTGGAGCGGGCCAAGCGGCTTGTACGGCCGTAGATCCGAAGTGGCTCAGGCGGTGCGGATGGTCGAGGACCACTCTGTCGTGGTCATCACCGGACCGCACGGCATCGGTACCAGCACCGTGGCCAACGGCGTGGTGACCACGTTGATCGGCGAGGACCGTGCGGGCGCGGTGTGGTTCGACATGCGCAGCCGCTCGTCGCAGCGACCCGACGACGCACGAGCGACCGCCGGACGAGTCCTGGCCCCGTTCAACCTCGACGAGCCCGCCGACGATTCCGCGCGAGTGCTGGCCAACGCGGCGGGCAGGCTCATCGCCCTCTTCGAGCGCGACCACCGCATTCTGGTGCTGGACAACGTCTCCACACCGGAACAGGTCGGCTG
>JALZNB010000093.1 GCA_030857905.1 Actinomycetota bacterium | reverse complement strand
GCGTCGCCGCGCTCGCCGTCGCCACCGGAGGCTGGCTCTACGGGCAGGTCCGCCTGCCCGCCCGACTGTTGTTCATCCCGGCCGCTTTGCTGCTGCTCTATCTGCAGCCGCTCTCCATCGGCCTCGGCGTCGGCTTCGCCATCGTGGCGGTCGTCGTCCATCTGTTCACCCGCTCGAAGGAGAAGGCACATGCGTAACCGAGTAGTGCTCGCCGTACTCGCGGTCGGCCTCGTCGCCGCGGGCTGCGGTGGCAAGCGCACCGACACGGGCACGGGCACAGGGGACACCTCAGGACAGGCTTCCTGCGAAGCGTCCGACGGTCGCATCACCATCGCCACGGGCAACACCGGCGGCGTCTACTACGCCCTCGGCGGCGGGTTGGCGCAGGTCATCAGCTCCAACAGCAAACTCAAGGCCACCGCGGCCGAGACCGGCGCGTCGGTGCAGAACATCCAGCAACTCGTCGCGGGCGACTACGACGTCGCCTTCTCCCTCGCCGACTCGGCGGCCGACGCGGTCGCGGGCAAGGGCGCCTTCGAGGGCAAACCGGCATCGGTCAAAGCCCTGGCCCGCATCTACCCGAACGCGACCCAGGTCGTCGTGCGCACCGGCAGCGGCATCAAGTCCATCGCCGACATGCGCGGCAAGAAGATCTCCACCGGCTCCCCGAAGTCCGGCACCGAGGTCATCGCCAACCGCCTGCTCACCGCGGCGGGCCTCAACCCCGAGTCGGACGTCTCGGCCCAGCGGCTCGCGCTGCGGGCCACGGTCGACGGCATGAAGGCGGGCCAGATCGACGGCCTCGTCTGGTCGGGCGGGTTGCCGACACCCGAGCTGACGGACCTGTTCACCTCGATGAAGGGCCAGGTCGAGTTCATCGACATCACACCACTGGTCGAGGACCTGAAGAAGATCAACCCGGTCTACGACGTCGGCAGCGTCCCCGCGGCCACCTACGGCCTGTCCGCGGACACCCCCACCATCGTCGTCCCGAACGTGCTGCTGGTCCGCGAAGACTTCCCGGTGGGCAACGCGTGCGCGATCAGCAAACTGCTGCTGGACAAGAAGGCCGACCTCGCCCAGGTACACCCGGCGGCGAACGGCATCGACCCAGCCAAGGCGGCCGACACGGCACCGGTTCCGCTGCACCCCGGTGCGGAACAAGCGTTCGCCAAGTAGTTCCAGCCCGGCAGGCAGGCGCCGAGTGCGGCCTGCCTGCCGGGAGGGCGTCCGACCGTTAGGCCGATCCAGTTACCCGGGACGGCCGCCCAACATCTACGCTCCCTGCCCGTGCGTGTCCTGGTAATTGGGTCTGGTGCCCGCGAGCATGCCCTTGTCCTCGCTCTGTCGAAGGACCCGGAGGTGACAGCGCTCGCCTCCGCCCCCGGAAACGCGGGCACCGCGTCGCTCGCGGAGGTCTACGGGGTCGACCCGGCCAACCCGGTCGCGGTGACCGAGCTGGCCCAGCGGTGGAAAGCCGACCTGGTGGTCATCGGCCCGGAAGGCCCCCTGGTCGAAGGCGTCGCGGACGCCATCAGAGCCGTGGGCATCGACTGCTTCGGCCCCAGCCGCGCCGCGGCCGAGATCGAGGGTTCCAAGGCCTTCGCCAAAGACGTGATGACCGCGGCCGGGGTGGCAACCGCGCACAGCGAGATCGTGGACAACCCGGCCCGACTCGACGCCGCACTCGCCCGCTTCGGCCCCACCTGGGTCGTCAAGGACGACGGCCTCGCCGCGGGCAAGGGCGTCGTGGTCACCACCGACGTCGCCGCGGCCCGCGCCCACGCGATGACCCTGCTCGACGGCGGTCACCCCGTCCTGCTGGAGTCGTTCCTCGACGGACCCGAAGTCTCACTGTTCTGTGTGGTCGACACCGAGCGCACCGTCATCCCCCTGTTGCCCGCCCAAGACTTCAAGCGGGTCGGCGACAACGACACCGGCCCCAACACCGGCGGCATGGGCGCCTACGCGCCGCTGCCGTGGGCACCCCCCAACCTGGCCGCCGACATCGTCGAACGCGTCGTGCAGCCCGTCGTGAACGAACTCGCGCGCCGGGGCACGCCATTCTCGGGCCTGCTCTACGCGGGTCTCGCCCTGACCGGTGACGGACCGTCGGTCATCGAGTTCAACTGCCGTTTCGGCGACCCCGAAACCCAGGCCGTCCTCGCGCTCCTGTGCAGCCCGCTCTCCCGCCTGCTCGCCGCCTCCGCGACCGACAGCCTCGCCACCCACCCGCCGCTGGAGTGGACCGAGGGCTCAGCGGTCGCCGTCGTCATCGCCGCCCAGGGCTACCCGGGCCGCCCCCGCACCGGCGACCACATCACCGGCACCGAAACCGAGGGCGTCCTCCACGCGGGCACCCGCCGCCGCGACGACGGCGCACTCGTCTCATCCGGCGGCCGAGTCCTCTCCATCGTCGGCACCGGCGACGACCTCGCCGCCGCCCGCGCTGACGCCTATCGCAAGGTCGACGGTATCCAACTCGCCGGTTCCCACCACCGCACCGACATCGCCCAACGCGCCGCGGAAGACGCCGCTCGGTAACCTTCGGAGGCCCGCGGGCGGGAACCATCCGGCCGACTTCTCCGTCAAAGTTCACGTGGGCCACCCCAAGCCATTGGTAGCCTGCGAACCGAGACGACAACGTCACGACGCGTACCGGGGGTGTGTGACATGAACACCAGCCCAGCACTCGGCGGCCCTCTGGGCTTCCTCGCCGACGCGGCATCCAAGGCCGCGGACGCCATCACGCGAGGCGTCCCCGGCGCAGGCGGCCAGTTCGTCGTCAACCACGACAACATCCTCGCCGCGGCCAACATCATCCAGATTCAGGTGGACACACTGGAGGATCTCTTCCTCGCCAAGTCCTTCGATCTCCTGGTCGAAGCTCCCGGCGAGGACATCGTCAGCGTGCGAATCGCAAATGAATGGAACGATCGACTCGTCAATGCCGATGATTCTTACGCGGCTCGCGTTACCGAGTATGTGACCAGTCTGCGGAAACTAATTACACAGCTACGGGACAGTGCGGCCAACTACGGATTCAGTGAAGACGAGATCGCGGCCGCGTTCAGGGAGAACCGTGGCTGAACGGCGCTCTGTCCTCGTTGTGATCGTCGGTCTCGTGTGCCTGCTGGCGGCGTGTACGTCGGCAAAGCCTGGAACACCCCAATCCCAGCCCACTACGACTACCGCCGCTGAAACTCCTGAACCGAGTGAATCGTCAACCGGCGGGCCCTCGTCGCCGAGTTCCACGACCGAGATCCCGGCTCGCCCCAAGGATCTCCCCGTTGATGGCGTGGAAGCCTGCTCCTTGCTCACCCAGGCGCAGTTGACGGAGTTTCAGATCGTCCGCAAGCCGCGCGCGTTCACCACGGGTGATCGCCGCAAGGCGCCCGGCTGTGCTTTGGAATTCGGCGAAGGCGCAAGCGCCTATCGGGTCAGCGTCGTGCTCGACGCCAATGAAGGCATCGAGCAGTGGCTCACCGGGAAGCGCAACGTCGACGCCAAACTTGTTTCGGTAGGGGGCTATCCCGCCGTTCACTACTGGCTGAGTGGCACAGAAGACGCGCCCGGCGTGATGTGCACTACGACTGTGGATGTAGCTGACGGTCAACAGGTGTCCGCTGAGCAGACAATGCCGCGCAGAGGACTTAGCCAGGACGAGCTTTGTGCCGATACCGACCGCGTCGCCCTTGCGGCGTTGACGACGTTGAGGGGCTGACATGGCAGGCGACAGCGGGCTTGGGAACCTTCGGTTCGAAGGGTATTCGCCGCAGGCGATGGCTGATGAGTTGGACAAGCTGCGGCAGGGGCCTGGGTCGGAGAGTCTGTTTCGGGCTGTCGAGGCGTTGATGCAGATCGCCGATGGGTTGGGGCAGACGGATCGGGCTTTGCGGGAGCAGTTGGCGAGTATCGGGGTGTTCTGGCAGGGGGCGGCGTCGGACGGTGGGCATGCCGCGACGCAGGAGGCCACCATCTACGCCGATCAGGCCGTGCCGACGGTGACGAGTTCCGCGGGTGGGGTCAGCGAGCAGGGCGAGATGTTCTCTCACACGAGCAGTCGTGCGCCCGATGGCGGCGAGTTGCGTGGTCCGACGCAGCTCAACGGCGCCGACCGGTTCCTCGGAATGTTTGGGCACACCACCGACAACGCGGAGAAGGTGGCGGCCACGAACGCCGCTCACCAGCAGGCCGTGTCGTCGATGAACGGTTACCGGGAGGGCAGCCAGTCGGCGCTCGGCAACTATCAGTCGCTGCCGGTGCCGCCTGGGATGGACTTGGTGGCCAAGCCGGTGACGACTACGGGAACAACGTCCGCGCAGGGGTTTGAGCACAATCCGTCCTCGTTCACCCCATCGGGCGGCGCGGGTACTACCTCTGGCGCCCCAAGTCAGTTCGCGGGTAATCCGGGTGGCGCCCCGCATCAGTTCGGCACTCTGAACGGCGACAATCGCGCGCCGAACAGCCCGAATCAGCCTGGTGGTGGGCCTGGCAATCCGGGTCGGGTGTCCGGGGTCGGCCCGTTGGGCCCGAACCTCGGTGGCCTGAACAATCCGGCGGGCCCTTTCCCGGGCGGTCGGCCCGGCTTCCCGGCTGGCCTCATGGGCGATCTCGGTACGGCGGCGGGCATCGCCGGTGGGGCGGGTGCCGCCGCGGCGGGCGGTTCCACCGCACGCAAGGATTCTGTGGTGCGCGGCGGCGGTACGGCGGCGACTGGCGGGGTGTCCGGCAAGGACGCCGCTGGCAAGGACGCCGCTGGCAAGGGGGCCGCCGGCAAGGACGGCATGGGCAAGGGGGCGCAGGCCGACGCGGCAGCCAGGTCGCGCACGGGTGCGGTGGCCGGTGTACCGGACGAGCAGGCCAAGGCGGCGCGCAACGCTGAGCGGATCGGGGCCAAGGCTGGTCGACCCGCGGGTCTCATGCAGCCCGCCGCCGGTGGCGCGTCGGCGTCTGGTGAGGAGGACGGTGAGCACGTGCGCAAGTACGGCATCGACTCCGAGGACGTTTTCGGCGACGAGCGGCTCGTGATCGCGCCCGTTCTCGGTCAAGACGACTGAGGACGCACTTGTCCAGCAGTGTTGTGCTGTCGGCACTGGAGTTCGACGTGTTGTGGGAGTCCGAGCGGCTGCCCGCGAAACATGTCGCGGTCCAGGTGCCGAGCCCAGGCCGTACCCATACCGAGCGGGCGGAGTTGGTCGCGTCCGCGATGGCCACGTTGGCGCGGCGGGGGTTGGTCGAGGGCCGTCGTGCCGTGCCTGAGTTGTCCGACATGTTGAGTTTGCTCGCCCACCCGCAGATCAGTGTGGACAGTTGGGTGTGGACCGACCACGAGATCGCCGCGCTCGCGGTGGCCTCGGGTGACCAGGGTCTGCTCGGGGTGGTGGACGGCGAGGAAGTGTGGCTGATCCCGGCTCGGGTGACCGCGCTGGCCGAAGCGGCTGTGTCGATCGCGGGCGACGTGCCCGCGGGGCCCGGTCGCTCGGTCAGCTTGCCCACCGATGTGCTCACCGACGCCGATGCCGCGTCCAAGGGTGAAACGCAGGCGATGATCACGACGTTGAACGCGGCGGGGGTCAGCCTGTCCGATGCGCAGGTTCTGGCCTCGATGTGCGTCGGGATGAACGTTCGCGGCCAGTTCGGCGCCGAGCGCGTGCGACGTGGTGGTGGCAAACAGCGCGCCGGTCGGATCGTCGCGTTCCACGACACCGCCGATGGCCGTTATCTCTATCTCGCTCGCCCGAGCAACGACGGCCGCATGTGGAGCACGATCACGCCCGCGGACAACGCCCGCCTGGCCGCCTGCGTGTGGGAACTTCTCGACGAAGTGTGAGTGGTGCGGAAGCCGGCGAGAACGCGCCGGGCACTGCTCGACGATCTCGGCGCAAGACCATGCGTCTACTGACCAACGATTCGGCCACGCGAGCCGTCAGCCCGGGCTCGGCAAGCCGATTCGCAGTTGGTCATCCAGCCCGAACTCGGCAGTGATCGACACTTCCGGGGCACGGTTGAGTCCACAGTCCCGCCAGGTTGCCGATCCGTGGACCCGGACGACCGCATCGGGTTTACTACCCTGGCACGCATGCACGCTCGCCTGCTCAAAGTCGCCAATCGCGCCGCTGTCCCGCCCTTCTACGTGATGGATGTCGTCACCGCGGCAGGCGCCCGGCAGCGCTCGCACGGTGACGTGATCTCCTTCGCCGCCGGTCAGCACTCGACCGGTGCCCCGCGGTCCGTTCGCATCGCCGCGGCCGAGGCGTTGGGCTCGCACACCCTCGGTTACACCGAGCAGCTCGGCATCCCGGATCTTCGTGCGGCCATCGCGGGCCACTACGAGCACAGCTACGCCCTCGACGTCGACCCCGCCGATGTCGTCGTCACCACGGGCTCTTCCAGCGGCTTCCTCGTCGGGTTCCTGGCCGCGTTCGACGCCGGTGACCGGGTCGCCCTGGCCCGGCCCGGTTATCCCGCCTACCGCAACATCCTCACCGCCCTCGGCTGCGAAGTCGTGGAATTCCCCTGTGATGAGAACACCAGGTTCCAGCCAACGGTTGCGATGCTCGAGGAATTGGGCCCGATCGATGGGCTCGTCATCGCGAGTCCGGCGAATCCGACCGGCACTGTGCTCGACCACGCCGAGTTGGCCGCGATCGCGGGTTGGTGTGCCGAGCGTGGTGTGCGGTTGGTCAGCGACGAGATCTATCACGGTATCTCCTACGGCGCGGAGACCGCGTCGGCTTGGCAGTTCTCCCGCGATGCGATCGTCGTGAACTCGTTCTCCAAGTATTTCGGCATGACCGGTTGGCGGTTGGGCTGGCTGCTGGTCCCCCAGCGCCTCCAGGCCCCGATATCCGCGTTGACCGGCAATTTCAACATCTGCGCGCCCGCCCTCGCCCAGCACGCCGCCGTCTCGGCGTTCGAGCGGGAGACCTACGCCGAAATGGACGGTCACGTCGCCCGCTACGCCGCCAACCGGGACCTGATTCTCGATGGTCTCCGCGCCATGGGTATCGACAAGATCGCTCCTGCGGACGGCGCGTTCTACGCCTACGCCGACGTTTCGCATCTCACCCATGACTCGATGAGCTATTGCCAGCGGTTGCTCGCCGATACCGGGGTGGCGATTGTGCCGGGCATCGACTTCGATCCGGTCGACGGCAATCGGTTCGTCCGGTTGTCCTTCGCGGGCGCGACCGAGGACATCAGGACGGGCATCGCCAGGCTCGGAGCTTGGATCAACCCCTGACCGGTGGAAGTGGCGGGAGAAGGCGGTAAGACCCTTAAGGGTGGTGTCTGGGTGAAGTCCCTGGAAACGCGGCCGATGGGGAACCAGGCCCCTACCCGGCCCGTTTCAGCGGAGAAGGGTTTCTTCAGTGGAGGGGGCAACATGGTTCTCAAGATCATCGGTGCGGTGATCGTGATCTGGCTGGCGTTCAGCCTCATCGGCTTCCTCTTCAAGGCCGTGGGCACGCTGCTGATCATCGCGGCCGTGGCCAGCCTCGGCGTTGTCGCCTATGGCGCCATCAAGGGGAAGATGGCGAACAAGCAGATTCGGCGCTAGTGCGGTGGCCACATGACGCTCGGCGGTGTGGGCGGAACGGCATTCGTACTCGGCTTCCTCGCCCATACCGTCAGGCGCGGTGAACATCAGTGGTCACCGCACTAGCCCGCGCGGGCGATTCGGTGGAGGGCGTCGCTGATGTCTTCCGCCGAGATGTCGCGGTGGGTTACGAGTCGGATGCCGCCGGGGATGGCGACCGCCCGCACGCCGACAGCGGCCAGTTGTGCCAGCGACCCGGCGACGTCGGCGACGGTCGCGATCACGATGTTGGTCTCCGGGGTCGTGACTTCCCACCCGAGGTCCGCGAGTCCCTTGGCCAAGGTCGTCGCGTTGGCGTGGTCGGTCGCCAGTTCGGGGACGCGCTCCAACGCCACCAGACCCGCTGCCGCGAGCACGCCGCCCTGGCGTACCGCGCCGCCCAGCATCTTGCGTACTCGCCGGGCCTCGGCGACGAACGCCGCCGATCCGCCGACCAGCGAGCCGACCGGTGCGCCGAGGCCCTTGCTCAGGCACACCTGCACGGTGTCGACGCCCACGGTCAATGCCGCGGGCGGCAGGTCGAGCGCCACGGCCGCGTTCCACAGTCGCGCGCCGTCGAGGTGCACGATCATGCCCGCTTCCCTGGCCGTGGCCACGAGCCGTGCGTGGTCATCCGGTCGGGTGACCGTCCCACCCGCGAAGTTGTGGGTGTTCTCCAGGCAGAGCAGTCGGGTGCGCAGCGCGTAGTACGGCGTGGACCCGGTGATCTGCGCGCGAACGTCGTCGACCGAGATCCGGCCGGGTGCGCCGGTCCATTCCAGCGGGTGCGGCATTCCGCCCGCGAGCCAGGCGGCGCCGCCGAGTTCGGCTTCGAGCACGTGCGCCCCGCGCGCGGCCAGGAACCGGTCGCCGCGATCAAGGTGGATCATCAGCGCGATCAGGTTGCCCATGCTCCCGCTGGGCACCCACAGCATCGATTCGATCCCCAGCAGCCCGGCGGCGTGTTCCTCGAGTTCGCGCATGGTCGGGTCGTGGTCGAGCATGTCGTCGCCGACGACGGCGCCGGCCATGGCCGCCCGGATCGGTTCGTCAGGCTGGGTCACGGTGTCGGATCGCAGGTCGATCGGTCGCGTGCTGGTCACGGTCCGATCCCACCACAGTGGGCATTACCGCCACCCGGGCCGCCGCTTGACTGGGGGTGGCATAGGTCTCATTACGGTCTCGTGCAACCGTTGCCCCGGGTACATCCGTCCCTTAACCGCAGAGATGACGAGCGGAGAGAGTCCGCGTGGACCAACGCGAGGAGCAGGAGTTCGCGGAGTACTTCGCCAACCGGCGCGATGCCGTGCGAAGAACCGCGTACATGCTCTGTGGCGACTGGCACCGTGCGGATGACCTCACGCAGACCGCGTTCGTCGCGCTGCACCGCCGGTGGCGCAAGATCCGGGACCGCAAGGCCCTGGACGCCTACGTCCGCCGATCCGTGGTGCGGGCGATGATCGATGAGACCCGCAGGCCGTGGCGTCGTGAGCGGTACGTGGAGACGATGCCCGACGTGGCGTCGTCCGACGGCGAGGTCGGGAACGCGGTGGCGACGAGGTCCACGCTGCTCGACGGTCTGTCACGGGTGCCACCGCGTCAGCGCGCGGTGCTCGTGTTGCGGTTCCTGGAGGGTTTGGACGTCACGGCCACCGCCGAGGCGCTCAAGTGTTCCGAGGGGACGGTGAAGAGCCAGACCTCGCGCGGGCTGACCGCCCTGCGCGATGTGTTGGGTGAGGCGTTGGACGACCTGAGGTCGACGTGACGGCGAGGAGGTGGACGTAGATGGACGAGCGCAAGATTTCCGATCTGTTCAATGACGCGGTCCGCGATGTGCCCCCGCCTTCCTTCGACCGGGGTGACATCACCGCGGAGTCGGCGAGGTTGACCCGAAAGAGGAACAGCGTTCTCGCCGGATCGGCGCTAGGCTTCGCGCTGTTGGTCAGTGGTGTCGCGGTGACCGCGTCGGTGTGGACCGGCGGCGGTTCCGGTAACGAAACGGCGGCGGGTGCCGCGGTCTCGCAGGCGGACGGTAACGAGCAAGCCGCTCCATACGAGGTACCCACCGACGGACCTGGTGCCATGTCCGATCGTTCAGGTGGCCTGGGAGTCTCGGATCTCCCCTCGGCGACGCCCAAGCAGGGGGGCTCGTCGAGCGGGAACGCCGGCACGGCCGGCAGCATCCCCAGTGGATGCGGAACGGCGGCCCGGGAGCTCGCTGCTGCCCTCGCGGGCGAGCTCCCGGCCGCCACTTCCGGCGGTGCGGTGATCGAGTCGCCGTTGAGCTGCCCCTCTGGTGCCTCGTCGGCCGCGTTCGCGGTCGAGAACGGCCCGCGCAAGGGCCTGTTGTCGATCATGGTCCTGCCGCGGGGTGCGGATCAAATCCTGATGCCGCCGTGGTCCGATCGACCGAGCGGCACCACCGGCGCGGTGGTCCCCACCACCTCCGGCAAGGAGTTGGTCCTGGTGATCGAGCCCGTGTTCGGCTCAGCGGCCCCGCCGATCGACGAGCCGACGCTCAAGACCATGGCCGCGGCTGTGGCGCGGCGGCTGTAGCCCGTTCTGGCACGATCGTCTGACGATGACGACAGCCAGCACCCCCAAAGGCGAACGCCGCAAGCACGCGCTTGTGGCGGCGGCAGCGGCTCTGCTCGTGGAGGGCGGCTTCGAGGCCGTCCGCCACCGCGCGGTCGCCGAACGTGCGAGCGTCCCGCTGGCGTCCACGACCTACTACTTCGAGTCGCTCGACAAGCTGATCGCGGCGGCGTTGGAGTTCCACGGTCGTTCCGAACTCGCCCGAGGCAGGCAGACCTTGGCCAGCACCGAGCCCGGTGGCAGGCCGGAGTTGGTCGAACTGGTCCTCGATCTTCTTCTCGGCCCGTTGGTCGGTGAGCGCGACGCCGAGGCGGTACTGCTGCGCTATGAGCGTCTGGTGGCGACCGGCAGGCGCTCCTACCTGCGTCCGCTGATGTTGGAACTCGGTGGTGAACTGCGAACGCTGCTGTCGGCGGCGTTCGCCCGCGGCGGCACACCGGTCGACTCCTGTCGGCTTGAGCAGCTCATCGCACTCGTGGACGGCGCTGTGGTCAACGCCCTGATCGAGGTCAACCCCGATCCGCGCGCGGCTGCCCGTCGAATGCTCGGCGACGCATTGTCCTGACCGCGCACCCGCCTGGACACCGACCTGGCCTCGCGGCCCTGAGCTGGGCCTGCGGGTAGGGTCGCCGGACGTGAGCAGCGCGCAGAAGCCTCGTATCCCCAATGTCCTCGCCGGACGCTATGCCTCCACCGAGTTGGCACTGTTGTGGTCGCCGGAGGAGAAGGTGCGGCTAGAGCGGGAATTGTGGCTGGCTGTGCTCTCCGCGCAGGCCGATCTTGGCGTTGACGTGCCGGAGCAGGCCATTGAGGACTACCGGCGCGTGCTCGCCGATGTCGACCTCGGCAGCATCGCCGAGCGTGAGCGGGTCACCAGGCATGACGTGAAGGCGCGGATCGAGGAGTTCAACGCCAGGGCGGGGCACGAGCACGTCCACAAGGGCATGACCTCGCGGGACCTCACCGAGAACGTCGAGCAGTTGCAGGTTCGCCGCTCGCTTGAGCTGGTTCGCTCGCGCACGGCCGCTGTCCTCGGCAGGCTCGCGGCGTTGGCCGCCGAGCACGCGGAGGTGGTCATGGCGGGCCGGTCGCACAACGTGGCCGCGCAGGCGACGACGTTGGGCAAGAGGTTCGCCACGGCGGCCGACGAGCTGCTGGTCGCGTTCACCCGGCTGGACGAGCTGATCGCGCGGTACCCGCTGCGGGGGATCAAGGGCCCGGTCGGCACGGCCCAGGACATGCTCGACTTGCTCGGCGGCGACGCGGCCAAGCTCGACGAGCTGGAACGCACGGTGTCCGCTCACCTCGGTTTCGCTGACGTGCTCACCAGCGTCGGCCAGGTCTATCCGCGTTCGCTCGACTTCGACGTCGTCACCGCGCTTGTCCAGGTCGCGGCCGCGCCGTCGAGTCTGGCGAAGACGATTCGGCTGATGGCGGGTCACGAGTTGGTGACCGAGGGCTTCAAGCCGGGGCAGGTCGGCTCGTCGGCGATGCCGCACAAGATGAACACCCGATCGTGTGAGCGGGTGAACGGTCTCGCGGTCATTCTGCGCGGCTACTCGTCCATGGTCGGCGAACTCGCGGGCGATCAGTGGAACGAGGGCGACGTCTCGTGCTCGGTCGTGCGCCGGGTGGCCCTGCCGGATGCCTTCTTCGCCATCGACGGCCTCCTCGAGACCTTCCTCACCGTCCTGGACGAGTTCGGCGCGTACCCGGCGGTGATCGCCCGCGAACTCGACCGCTATCTGCCGTTCCTGGCCACGACCAAGGTGTTGATGGCCGCCGTGCAGGCCGGTGTCGGTCGGGAGACCGCGCACGAGGCGATCAAGGAGAACGCGGTCGCCGTCGCGTTGGCGATGCGGGAGCGTGGCATCGAGCGCAACGACCTGATCGACCGGTTCGCCGCCGACGACCGCATCCCGCTCGACCGGGCCCGGCTCGACGCGCTGCTCGCCGATCGGTTGCCGTTCACCGGCGTCGCGGGCGCCCAGATCGCGGCCGTGGTCAAGCGAGTCGAGGACGTGCTCGCCCGGTTCCCGGAGGCCGTCGGGTACACCCCGGGGGCGATCTTGTAAGTCCCGTCACGTACTCGGCGTCCCGGCATCTGAGAGAACGATCGTCGCGTGGCGTCCGGCCGGTCAGCCTGCCTACCGTCGGTCACGGACGCGCCCACTGGCGTGCGACCGGAGTGCCACGGCACGTGACCCACGGACGAGAAACCCTGATGAAGACCAGACTGCTGCGC
>JALZNB010000083.1 GCA_030857905.1 Actinomycetota bacterium | reverse complement strand
CCAGGATGGCGTGCACGAGCAGCGGGCGCTCAAGTCGGGCGCGGGCTTCGAGCTGGGCCAGCAGTCGATCGACGTAGTGGATGTCGGCGGCGCCCTCGACCTTGGGGATCATGATCACGTCGAGCTTGTCGCCGATCTCGGTGACCAGGGTGATGAGGTCGTCGAGTACCCACGGCGAGTCGAGGCTGTTGACCCGCGTCCAGAGTTGGGTGTCGCCGAAGTCCGTGGACTTGGCGATCGCGACCAGGCCCGCGCGCGCGGCCTCCTTGCGGTCTACGCGGACCGCGTCCTCCAGGTTTCCGAGCACGACATCGGCCTGCGCGGCCAGGTCGGGAACCTTCGCCGCCATCCTCTCGTTGCTCGGATCGAAGAAGTGAATCATCCGGGACGGCCGGAACGGGATGTCCCGCACCGGCTCGGGCGCACCGACCGCCAGCGGGCGGAAGAAGTCCTTCGGCGAACGCATCGAGCCTCCTGCTCATCCAGCGGTACCGACCGGTAACCGTGCCAGTGTTGTAGTCGACCACGGGCGCGGAGGGACCGCCATTGTGGCCACCGTGACAGTGGGGATCGAAGAATGTCGATCGTGTCATCCGAGTTCGCCGCGAACTTCGCCGACCAGGACGGCGGCCCGCGGTGGCTGGCCGCGCTGCCCGGTCTCGCCGAGCGCCATCTCGACAAGTGGAAGCTCACGCCAGAGGGCGAGGCGATGAACGGCTTCGTCTCGGTGGTCCTGCCGGTGCGCCGCGCGGACGGAACACCGGCCGTGCTCAAGATCGGCTGGCCGCACGAGGAAGCCGAGCACGAGGCGTTGGCACTGTCGCTGTGGGACGGTGACGGCGCTGTTCGCCTGCTCGAACACAACGCGGCCGACTGGGCGCTGCTGCTCGAACGCCTCGACGCGGGCAGCACCCTGCTCGATCCGCCCATCGCCGACGCCGTCACGATCATCGGCAGTCTCATCCGGCGCCTCGACCGGCAGGCACCAGCGCGGATGCGGCACTTGCGAGACGTGGCGGCACGGATGGCCGAGGAAATCCCCGCCGACAACGCGGAAGAAGACCATCCGGTCCCGGCCGAGTTCGTCGCGCGGGCCGTGGCGTACTGCCGCGAACTGGGCCCGAAGTCGGCGTCGCGCCTGGTCAACGAGGATCTGCACTACGCCAACGTGCTGCGCGCCGAGCGCGAGCCGTGGCTGGTGATCGACCCGAAGCCGATCGCGGGCGATCCCGAGTTCGGCCTGATCCCGTTGCTGTGGAACAGACCCGATGACGGTTCGTTCCTCGACCGGCTCGACGCCGTTGTCGACGCCGCCGGACTCGACGCCGACCTGGCGCGGCGTTGGACGTTCGTGCGGGCGGTCGAGAACTGGATCTGGGCCGACGACGACAGTCCGACCCGGGCCGCTCACGCGATCGCGAAAGCGCTCGCCTGACGTCACACCGCGCGCGCAGGTGCCTGCGGATAGCCTGACCGTCGTGGCCACCGTCGGCAAGGTTTTCGTCGCCCAACTCCTTGGCCTGCCCGTTTTCGGCCCGGACGGCGAGTCCATCGGCAAGATCCGCGATGTCGTCGCGAGCCTGCGCGCGGACGCGCAACCGCCGCGCGTGCTCGGCCTTGTCGTGGAACTCGCCACCCGCAGGCGGATCTTCGTGCCGATGCTGCGGGTGAACGCGATCGACCCCAACGCGATCACCCTGGCGACGGGGTCGGTCAACATGCGCCACTTCCACCAGCGGCCCAACGAGGTGCTTGTCGTCGGCCAACTCCTCGACGCCAGGGTGACTGTCGTCGCGAGCGGTGCGACGGCGGTCGTTGTCGACACCGCGATGGAACCGACCAGGACAAGGGACTGGGTGCTCGGCAGGCTGGCCATCCGCGAACGCACCGGCAGGCTCGGTCGGCGTGGCCCGATGGAGGTGCTGAGCTGGACCGACGTGCGCGCGCCCGGCATCACCGAGCTGACCGGGCATCCGCAGGCCGCGCACCAGCTTCTCGCCCTGTTCGACTCCATGCGCGCCGCCGATGTGGCCAGGGCGTTGCAGGACCTGCCCGCCAAGCGCCGCCACGAGGTCGCCGACGCGCTCGACGACGAACGTCTCGCCGACATCATCCAGGAACTGCCGGACGAAGATCAGAAAGACGTGCTCGGCCATCTCGACGAGGAACGGGCCGCCGACATCCTGGAGGCGATGGACCCCGACGACGCGGCCGACCTGCTCGCCGAACTGTCCGAAATGGACAAAGACCGACTGCTGGAACTGATGGAGCCGGAGGAGTCCGCGCCGGTACGACGACTGCTGGCGTACTCGTCGGACACCGCTGGCGGCCTGATGACCCCGGAGCCGATCGTGCTCGGCCACGACGCGCCGATCGCCGAAGCGCTCGCGCGGGTGCGCAACCCGGACATCACCCCCGCCCTGGCGAGCATGGTGTTCGTCACCCGTCCGCCGACCGCGACGCCGACCGGTCGCTACCTCGGCTGCGTCCACATCCAACGGCTGCTCCGCGAGCCGCCCTCGGAACTGGTGGCGGGCGCGGTCGACAAGGAACTCGCCCACCTGCGACCGACCGACTCACTCGTCGAGATCACCCGGTTCTTCGCCACCTACAACCTGGTGTGCGCGCCGGTCGTCGACGACGAGGAACACCTGCTCGGCGCCGTGACCGTGGACGACGTCCTCGACCACCTCCTGCCCGACGGCTGGCGGGAGCGGGCGGCGATGCCGGAGGAAGCCGATGCCTGAGCCGAGTTTCCGCAGACGCCTCGACCAGCCACGACAGCCCAAGACCCTGCGGTTCAAGATCGACCCGGACACCTTCGGCCGGTTCTCCGAGCGACTGGCCCGGTTCCTCGGCACCGGCAAGTTCCTCTTCTGGCAGACGCTGCTCGTGCTCGTGTGGATCACGCTGAACCTGGTCGCGGTGTCGCTGCGCTGGGACCCCTACCCGTTCATCCTGCTCAACCTGGCCTTCTCCACGCAGGCCGCCTACGCGGCGCCGCTGATCCTGCTGGCACAGAACCGACAGGACGACCGCGACCGCGTCTCGCTCGACGAGGACCGGCGCCGGGCCTCCGAGACGAAAGCCGACACCGAGTTCCTCGCCCGCGAACTGGCCGCGCTGCGCCTAGCCGTCGGCGAGGTGGCGACCCGCGACTACCTGCGCGGCGAACTGGACAAACTGCGCGGCGACCTCAAGGGCACGAAGAAGCCCAAGCCACGACGCCCCCCGGAGCCGATCCACGACGATCCGCACTGGGACGAGGTCTCGCGCTGAGCTCAGCGGCGCACACTGTCGAACCGTTCGACGTCGCCCGCGCCCCGGCCGAGAGACAGCGGCATCTGGTTGCGGGCGTAGAGCAATCAATCGGGGCCCTAGTCGACCAGTCGGGCGCACAGGTCGCCCAGCGCGCGGAGTTGGACGGCGTGCAGGCGGGAGACGAAGTGGCGGGAGACACCGGCGAGGTGAGTGTGCGACGCGGTCCGCAGAATGTCGAAACCCCTGTCGGTGAGCGAGGCGATCACGCCCCGGCCGTCGCCCGCCACCCGCTCCCGCGCCACCAGACCCGAGCGTTCCAACCGATCGACCAGGCGGGTCACCCCCGAGCGGGACAGCAGCAGCGCGTCGGCCAGTTCCGCCATCCGCAGCCTGCGCGCGGGTGCCTCGGCCAACTGCACGAGGACGTCGTAGGCCCCCAGGGACAAGCCCTGCTCGGCCACCAGCTCGGTCTCCAGCGACCGGACGACCGAGGCGTGCGCGCGCAGGAAGGTTCGCCACGCTCGAAGTTCCTCGCGGGAAGGCCGGGTCGAGCGGTCCGGCACGGTCAACGAGTCCTCCTCGAACGGGCCGAGAAACAGAGGGACGATGCTACGCAGCGCGATCGTCCCACCGCGCTCGGGCCTTGTGGTCCTCGCCATCCGACCGTCGAGGCCGTGCTACCCGGACGTAGCATGGGGCAGGTGACCACTACCGAGCAGGTTCCCGGCGTCGACGCGGTGCGCAAGGCGCTCGCGGGCGTCGAGGACCCCGAGATCCACCGGCCGATCACCGACCTCGGCATGGTCAAGGACGTGACCGTGCACCCGGACGGGCGCGTCGACGTGGCGATCTACCTGACGGTCGCGGGCTGCCCGATGCGGGACCGGATCACCAAGGACGTGACCGCCGCCGTCGTGGCCCTGCCCGGCGTGCGGACCGTCAACGTCGAACTCGACGTGATGAACGACGCCCAGCGCACCGAACTCCGCAAGTCGCTGCGCGGCGATTCCGAGGAACCCCGCATCCCCTTCGCCGAACCGGGTTCGCTGACGCGCGTGTACTGCGTCGCCTCAGGCAAGGGCGGTGTCGGCAAGTCCAGCGTCACGGTCAACCTGGCGGTCGCGATGGCCGCGCGGGGAATCAAGGTCGGCATCGTCGACGCCGACATCTACGGCCACTCCATCCCGCGCATGGTCGGCACCGCCGAGAAGCCGACCAAGGTCGAGAAGATGATCCTGCCGCCCGAGGCCAACGGCGTGAAGGTCATCTCGATCGGGATGTTCACCCCCGGCAACACCCCCGTGGTGTGGCGCGGGCCGATGCTGCACCGAGCGCTGCAACAGTTCCTCGCGGACGTCTTCTGGGGCGACCTGGACGTGCTGCTGCTCGACCTGCCGCCCGGTACCGGGGACATCGCGATCTCGGTGGCGCAGTTGATCCCCAACGCGGAGATCCTGGTGGTGACGACACCGCAGCAGGCGGCGGCCGAAGTGGCCGAGCGCGCGGGTGCGATCGCCCTGCAGACCCGGCAACGGATCGCAGGCGTCATCGAGAACATGTCCTGGCTGGAGATGCCGGACGGCTCCCGGATGGAGCTGTTCGGCACCGGCGGTGGCCAGGCCGTCGCCGAGTCACTGTCACGAGCCGTCGGGTCGACGGTGCCGTTGTTGGGACAGGTGCCGCTGGACCCGCGGTTGCGTGAGGGCGGGGACTCGGGACAACCACTGGTGACCAGCGAGCCGGACGCGCCCGCGGCACGGGTGCTGCGGGAAATCGCCGGAAAGCTGTCGATCCGGGCTCGCGGGTTGTCCGGCCGAATGCTGTCGGTGTCGCCCGCCGGGCGCTGACCGACCGATCACGATGTGACCGTGACAGATCACACTGCGCGAACGCGCGGCCTGGCTTCGTCCTTCGGCGGGATGCGGCTCAGGTCGCGCCGCTGCGGGCTTCAGCGGGTGCGGCTCAGGTCGCGTCCGGGTCGAACGGCGGCTTGTCGCCGGGGATCGACTTCTGCGGTTCCGGCTGTAGCGGCAGGGCGGGCTGGGAGGCGAAGCCGTTGGGCTTCGTGGTGGTGTCGTTCTCGTTGAACAAGTGGTTGGCGACGAGCTGCTTCGGGTCGAGGTTGCGGAGTTGCTGCAGCTCCTGCAGCGGTTTGCGCAGCTCGTCGAACTCCGGGCCCAGTTCGTTCTTGAGTTGGTCGCGGGCACCGGTGGCGTAGTCGCGCACCTTGCGGATCGTGCTGCCCACCCACGCCATCGCCGACGGGAGTCGCTCCGGTCCGAGGATGAACAGACCGGCGATGCCGAGGACGAGGATCTCGGCCCAGCCGATGCTTTCGAACACCGCGCTACCTCCGAACTCAGTCGCTCCCGAACCCAGCGTAACCCGTCAATCGGACTGCAGGGTCACCTCGATGGTCAACTCTTGCCCTTGCCTGGCCAACACCACCGACACGGTCTGGCCCGGTTGGTGCTTGCGAACCGCGACGGTCAACTCGGCGGCGTTGCGGACCTGGCGGTCGCCGATCTTGCGAATCACGTCCCCCTCGGCGATGCCCGCCTTGGCCGCCGCGCCGCCATCGGTGACGTTGACGATCTGGGCGCCTTCGGCGGTCTCGGCCGACACCGACCGGACGTTGGCCCCCAGGTCGGCGTGGGTGACCTTGCCGTCGCGGATCAGCAT
>JALZNB010000078.1 GCA_030857905.1 Actinomycetota bacterium | reverse complement strand
AGCACCGAAGATCCTCAACCTGCCCGGCACCGTCTGGATCAACCGACCAGCCGACGACACCGACCAACACACCGACACAGAAGCCGCCTAACACCCACTGGCCTCAATCACCTTGACAAATACCGGTGCGCGCCAAGGGGTGAAGCCGAGCCGGGGTGTCCCGCAACCTCCGGCACACGCGCTTCCGGCCAGTCTTGTGTACCTGTTGATCAGCAAAGTTGGTCTTGAAGAAGCTGATGTCGCCGCTATGAGCAGGGAAGAGGCAGTGGCGCGCATGAACCTCTACTGGAGCGAAGGTAGCTGACCAGTCTCCCAGCAGCCTTGGTCATGCGGCAGTCACCTGCGGATGTGGCAGCACCCCGACCAGCAGGGCGATGCGCAGCTTCGCAGTCTCCAGTCGATGTTGTGCGGTCTGAACCCGATTAGTTGAACCGAACAACTTCTGCGGTCATGCCCTACGTCAGGCGACTTTCGAGCCCTCCTCATCTCGTCACCATCGGGAACGCGATCATCGTCGAGACGCCACCCGCTTCAGGTGCGGGACAGATCTTTCACTCGATCGGGGTTCCGGTTGCCGGGCTCGGGTTGGGGGCGCAGGCTGACGCGCACTGGGGCGAGAGGAGTGATGGCATGGCTGTTTGCGATACATGTGGGAATGACTACTGGATGTCCTTCGAGGTTCGTACTGTCAGTGGGCAGGTGCATACCTTCGACAGCTTCGAGTGCGCGATCACCCGGCTGGCGCCGGTGTGTGAGCACTGCAAGTGTCGGATTCTGGGGCACGGTGTCGAGGTCGAGGGCCGCTTCTTCTGTTGCGCCCACTGTGCCCGCAACGGAGCCGAGCTTGGCGATCAGATTCGGGACGCTGTCGGGGCGCATCCGGTGATCAGTGGCCCACGGCGCTGACGATGGGCCCTCATGTCATCCCCAGGGTGCCAAGGGGATGCCGTCGAGCATCGGTAGTACGCCTGTGCGGTGGAGCGCTATGGCCGACATCCAGATCGCGACCAACGTCAGTGCCGGGCCGATGATCGCCATTTCCACCTTGCCGCCCGTGCGGATTCGCATGATTTTCGGGGGTGCCACCGGGTACCACGTTTTCCATGCGATCGGTACCGGCCAGAGGATCGGGCAGCCCTGTTCGGTGATCGCGTCGCCGAAGTAGTGGGCGATGCAGCCGATGCCGACCGCGACGCCGCAGGCGGCGGCGTTGGCGTCGGTTTGGTCGGTCCACTTGAGACAGGCGTAGGTGAGCATGAATGCGGTGCCGGTGATCCACAAAGCGTCGTTGCGCGGGCACCACTTGTGCATGATCCCGCGTACGGCGAGGCCGCTGAAGAAGAACATCAGCAACGGCAGCGCCCAGGACTGGCTGGTCTGCACGATCGCCGTCGTGATCACCGAGGCCAGGATGGCGAACACCAGCGTGTGGGTCAGCCCCCGGTGGCCGCCGTCGCGGTTGGAGTCGCGTTTGGTTCTCGTCACGCGGTATACGCCGTGACTGATGGCGTTGATCAGCTTCGACGCCCCCGCCGAGACCGGGCCGAACGTGTTCGACACCGTGGACTCGGGGTGGTCGAGGTCGGGTAACAGCGCCGCGCCCGAGGCGAGGACGGCGCCGACGAGCCAGCCCTTCGCCGAGAGTGTGCCGAGGGCGCTGGTCTCCGCCAGCGCGGTCACCGCGGCCCACGCGGCTAACCCGCTCATGGCGTGCGTCGGTCCGGTCGACACCCATTACCCCCAGATATCTCGGAAGACGATCCAGCGTGTTCAGCTTAGGATCGGCAGCGTGCTGCGTCCCGAGTATCCGATCATGACCGACCGACTGATCCTGCGGCCCTTCGTCGACGACGACCTCGACGCCCTGTATTCGATCCAGTCGCGCCCGGACGTGGCCCGGTTCCTGTACTGGGAGCCACGCACGCGCGAGGAGGTCGCGGTCGCGTTGCGGGGCAGGCTCGCGATGACGAAGATCGAGCACGAGTGCGACACGATCCTCCTCGCGGTGACCAGGGCCGCTGATGGCGTGCTGCTCGGCGACGTCAATCTGAGGTGGACCACCGAGGACCACCGGGGCGGCGAGATCGGCTTCGTCTTCCACCCCGACCACCAGGGCCTCGGTTACGCCCGCGAGGCCACGACCGAGATGCTGCGTCTCGGGTTCGAGGAACTGGCGTTGCACCGGATCATCGGCAGGCTCGACGCGGCCAACACGGCCTCCGCGCGGCTGCTGAGCAGGCTCGGGATGCGGCTGGAGGGGACCTTCCGGCAGAACGAGTGGGTCAAGGGCGAATGGGCGGACGAGGCCGTCTACGCGATCCTCTGGCACGAGTGGCGCGAGATGCGCCTCGCGGACTAGACAGTCGCGACATAGACGAGGTCGGGTTCACCTCTCGCGACTGGTACCTCCAGTGCCTCGACCGCCCTGAACTGGCTCCGCAGCCGGTCGAGGAATCCCTGGCTGGCGTTCGCGCTCCACACCGCGAGCACTCCCCCACGCGTGAGCCGCGCGGCGAGCATCTGCAGCCCGGTCGGCGAATACAGCGACGCGTTCGTCGCATCGAGTGTCCACTCTGGACCGTTGTCGATGTCCAGACACAGCGCGTCGAAAGCGTCCGTTGACGCTGTCAGCCAGCTCACGAGGTCGGCGTGCACGCACTGGGTACGCGGATCGGCGAGCGCGTCGGCGGTGCCGAGTGGGCCGTTGTTCCACCGGATCACCGCCTCTTCGCGTTCCACCACAACGACTTTCCCGACATCGGGCAGTCTCAACGCTTCCCACAGCGAGAACCCGACCCCGAGCCCGCCGACGAGTAGCGTGCCCCCGGCCCGCATCCGGTCGGCCGCCGCGCGAACCAGCAGCCGTTCCGACTCGCCGGAGCGCGTATCCATCAGGAACATGCCGTTGGCGATGATCTCGTGGTGATCACCCGCTTGGCGCAATACCAGTTCTCCACACACGCCGTCAGCGCGCTCAAGCACAGTCTTGTCCATCACCACAACCATAGAAGGACGACAGTTGGGTGACGCGGGGATGTCCGGCTGAAGCGTGTCTACCTGCTTCGATGCCCCTTGAAGGCCCGAAATGCCCGGTTGGCCACCGCCGATGAGGGCGAAGACGCTAACCTGGCGGTAGGTTTTCCACTCCTCACCTGGGGGCATCAATGCGTGCACGGTTCATGGCTGTCGTCGCCACCGCGGTCCTGGCGACCGCTTTGACCGGCTGCGACTCGGTGAAGGAGGCCACCAGCTCCGCCAGCAACGCCGCCGACAAGGCGGGCATCTGCGTCGAGGCCGTCCGGCTCGCGGGCTTCAACCCGGACGCGTCGAACCCGGAGAAGACGGCGCAGGAGGCGGAGAAGACCGCGACCGACCTCACCGCTCTCGCCGAGAAGACCGCGGACACCAGCCTCAAGGACGCCCTCAACGGCATGTCCGCCAAGGTCAACGAGCTGTCGACGGCGACCATCAGCCCGGCCACGGTGACGGCGTGGGCGAAGGAGAAGGTCTCCGCTGTCGACACCCTCAGCCAGGCCTGCCTGTAAGTCAGGCGGCGAGGACTAGCGGGCGCGGGCGCCTGACTTGGTGGAGAACCGGAACTCGACCGTCGCCGGTAGTTTCGCCACGTCAAGCGCCTGGCAGAGTCGAGGAAGGCCGACCGTCGCGATCTGACGCCGGATCGCGGTCAGGTCGCCTTCCTGCTCCGCACTGACGACCAAGACCACAGTCGGGGCTTGGCGGGTGCCGGCGAGAGTCCCGTGGGCGGCGTGGACACCGGGATATGTCGCGACCTCGTTGACGAATGGAGCCACCGCGGTGCTCGCGGCCAGTTCAGTACGGCCGTGGTCGGGGTCCTGCTCGAACCGCCAGGTGTGAGTCTTGGGCTTGCGGGTCAACTGCGCGGCGAGCCAGCGCAGTACCAGCAGGCCGATGACGACGGCGCCCGCGGCGGTCACGTAGAGAACCCACGTGGGCGGGAGGTCGGTGCCGGGCACCAACGCGGAGCCCGGCTTCAGGATAGGCAGTTTTCCGAAGTGCGTCGCCACGACGAAACCGCCTGCCGCCAACAGGATGACGCCGAAGGTCGCGAGCAGGCCGCGGTTGAGTCGGGCGGGCCGATTGAGGTTGGTCATGACGCACTCCTCGCGGCGTTGACCTTGACTTTGAGCTTCGGGCGGACGGCCGGGGTGATGTGGTCGAGCCGATGCTCAATAGCGGTGCGGACGGCGTCGGCGAGACCGTCGGTGTTGGTGCGGCCGGTGCTTACGACCGCGAAAACCGTGCGCCGCCGGAGGTTCACCTTCGCGTCCGCGACTCCGTCCACTATGGAGGCTGCCGCACGCAGCGTGGATCGGTAGCTGCGCCGGGACGCACCGGAGTCGATGTCGCCCGCGAGCGGGAGGACGGTCAGCTTGCCAGGCACGATCGCGGTCAGCAGCAGGATCAACCCGAGCACCGCGATACCGCCCCCGACGATGGCCGGGACTTCGTCGTTCCACCGTGCGCCATTGAGTGCTTCGGCGACCGTGCTGTAACTGATCCACGGAGTGTGCCCGAGCAGCGTCTGGATGGCGACGACCGCGACCAACACGCAGGCGGCCAACAGAACGACCGCCGTGAGCGTGGCGGGCGTACTGCGTCGGGGCAGGCGTTTCACTGGACTCTCCTGCTCTCGGTCTCGCCGCTGTGCAGCGCGGTGACGGTGATGTCCATCCGCGACACAGTCAGTCCGGTGAACTCCTCGACCCGCCGAATCACGTGTGACCGGGCGGCTTCGGTCGTGCGTGACACCGATGCCGGGTAGGACACCGAGAGTCGGGCGTCGAGCACGGCGTTGTCACCGCTCACTTTCGCGGTGACAACGGCAGCGTTGTCGAGATCCTCGGAGCCGACCGCGACACCGAACATCCGCGTCGCGGCGCCGCCCACTCCCTCGACCTCGGTTACCGCGGTCGCGGCGATCCTCTCGACGGTCCGATCGGAGATCGTGAGCCTGCCCCGCCCGTGGAGGTCGGCCGGACTCAGCGTGGTCATGGCGCTCAGCCCCTGTCGCGGCCGGTGAGCTGCGAGAGGTCGAGCTTGCCGTCGAGCACGCGGCCGACGAGCAGTCCGATCGCCCCGAACACCAGTACGGCGAGGAAGGCGCCGAAGCCGCCGAACGCGGCGGCGAAGCCGAGGGCGATGCCGGTCAGGAGACCGAGTTGGGTGGCATTCATGGGGTTCTCCTTGGGAAACCGGCGATGCCGGAGGTCACAGAACGCGGCCGGTGTCGGTCGTGTCGTCGCCCTCGTCGTCGGTGGGGATGTGCACGTCGCTGACGTTGATGTTGACCTCGACGACCTCAAGGCCCGTCATCCGCTCGATGGCGGTGATCACGTTGCGACGGACCGAGCGGGACAGGTCGGCGATGGAGACGCCGTACTCGACCAGGATTTGCAGGTCGACGGCGGCCTGCTTCTCCCCTACCTCAACCGAAACACCCTGTCCGGCGCTGGCCGACGCTCCGGGGATGCGCTCACGGATCGCACCGAACGCGCGGGAAGCGCCGCCGCCGAGGGCGTACACACCGGGGACCTCGCGGGTCGCGAGACCAGCGATCTTCTGCACCACGACGTCAGCGATGGTGGTGGAGCCCTGCTTGGTCACCAGCTTCTCGATGTCGCCACCGGAGTGGGCGGGGGCTTTGGTGATGGGGTTCGTCATGGCTGCTCCTTGAGTCCGCATCTTGTTGCCTGGTAAGGAAGCCGCGCTGTTTCGCAGCTGCCCACACCAGATAGACACGGCTGAGGGGCAGTCGTCACGGCCCGATCATGTGTCGCGCGTCTCCCTGGCCGCCCGCGCCGACAACTGGTCCGGCGGTGAACGCGGTGGCGTCGATGTCGGTGACGATCAACCGCAGGCGCGCGTGCTTCCACGCCGTGCCCTCCAGCACGGATCGCAGCGACGCCTCGGCGTGGCGCAGGATCGGCGGCAGCGGCAGCATCAGTGCTACCAGGCGGATCTCAATCAGGTCGTCGTTGACATCGATCGCGATCGCGTCGAGATCCCAGGACATCCACGATGTCCTCGTCTTGATGGACGGTGTCGCCGGGCGCAGGCCGTCGATCTCCCGCAACACGGCCAGCAGCGCCTGCGTCACCTCGCTCGTCGCGCTCATCACACTCCGGTCCGGGGCAGGGCGATGTCCATGATCGAGACCCGGACCTCGGCGGGCAACAGACCGGTCGCGTCGAAGACGATCTTGGTGACGGCGCGCTGCACGGCCCGCCCGACCGCGGCGGCCTGGTCTTGTGTCGAGGTGACCAGGTCGATCTCCAGCGACATCACGGTCGCACCCGACTCGGCCTGCCGACGTTGGACCCGCACGCCCTCCGTGGGAGCCGGGTTGAGTCCCTTGATCTGCTGGCGAACCGACCGGGTCAGCGCGGTCACCAGGCCGGAGACGCCGGGCTCCAGCCGGACGACACCGGCGACGGAAGTCGCGGCGTGCGCGGCGATCGCGGCGATCACCGGGTCGCCGATCACGGCCTCCCCCAGGGTTTCATCCTCGGCTCTCACCACTGCGTTTCCTCACATTCGGCCAGGCAAGCGTCAGGTCTTCAGTCCTCATAGAGGTCGGCCAGGGTCAGATCCAGACGCGCGAGCCGCACGCCGATCCGCGCACCAGCCGCCGCTGTCACCCGTTCCCGCACGTCGTCCAGGGCGAGACTGTCGAACCCGCGGTAGCTCACCGCGATGCTCATCTCCACCTCGACCGCGAAATCGTCCGTCTCGGTGCGCCGGACCACACAGTGCCGTGCCCGCACACCGTCGACGGTGTCCGCGGCGAACCGCAGCACCGAGGCGACGGCCTGCTCGCTGATCCGCACGTCGCCCGGTTCGGGGGTGGCCAGTGGCAGCATGTCGTGGCGGCGGATCTCGGCCCGGACCGCGGACATGATGCGACTGGTCAGGTCGAGCGACGGCACGGCGTCCTCGACGGCGAGTTCGCCGGTCAGCCCGCGCAGGATCGTCAGACTCTGCCGCGCCGCGCGGCAGTGTGGGCAGGCCCGCTCGTGGGCGTCGGCCCGGCCCGCGTCGACCTCGTCGAGCCGCTCCCACACCTGCTCGACATCGCGGCCGCACGGCAGGAGGTAGTCCCGCGTCGTGTGGTTCATCGCCATGGCGCCATCACCTCCGCCAATTGTGCTCGCGCTCGCGCGATTCGTCCGCGCACCGCCGTACTCGTCGTCGCGGTCGCCTCCGCGATCTCGTCATAAGATCGCCCGTGAACCTCCCGCAACAGCCAACACGCCCGCTGCTCCGGCGTCAGTGCCGCCAGCGCCGCGCTCAGCGCGGTCATCTGCGCGCTGGTCTCCGCCGCTCGCTCTGGCCTGCCCGAAGAACCTGTCGACTCCTGCTGGTCGATTTCGGTGTCCGAGGTCGGCTTGCGGGACCGGATGACGTTGAGACACCGGTTCGTCGTCGTCCGGTAGAGCCAGCCGACGAACGCACCATCCTCGTTGAGCTGTCCCAGCCGTCGCCACGCGGTCAGGAAGACCTCCTGCACCACGTCCTCGGCGTCTCCCCTGTTGGACAGCATCCGCGCGGCGAGGCGGAACATCGGCCCCTGGTAGCGGCGGACGAGCTGTTCGTAGGCCATGACGTCCCCGTCACGCGCCCTGGCGACGAGCGTGGGGTCGTCCAACTCCGTGGGCGGATCGGTCACCACGTCGATGGGTGTCGTCATCGCGTTCGACTATCTGGCATGGACGGCGTTCCCCTTCCAGCGGCCGCCGACCGTGGCGACACCCGAAGGACACCGCCGGACGGCAATCGTCACGGACGTCACCAGTATTGGCGTCCGACCGACCTCGGGACGCAGGCGGCCGCCAATCCGGACGTCCGGATCGGCGGCCACACGCTGCGGGAGCGGTTGAGTCACACGTTGGTGATCTCGTCGATCAAGGCGTCGACGTCGAAGAACTCGCTTTCGGCGTCGAGCGGGACCATCGCCGTCGTCACGGCGAGGAAGGCGTCGACGGCCTCGTACTCCATCTCCAGCAGGGCGTGCCCCTCCGGCGACTCGATCTCCAACACGAGCACGCGGTGCCCGTTCGAGAAGTCTGGGGACAGTCGCACGTCTCCTTCGCCCGCGGGGCCCGCGAGGCCAGCCACCAGCAGGTCACGCGCGAAGATCCACTCGACCCAACGGTCCGGGTCGGTCTGGAACGCGGCGACGATGCTGAACGGTTCGTCCGCCCGGTACGACCAGCGGGACCGCACCGGGGTGCTGCCGCCGTAGAGGGAGATGAGTTGCTCGGTGTGCTCGGCCTGCCTGTTCATCTCGTGGCCTCCTGTCGCGCTCAAGTGATTCCCGACCTGTCAGCAGGGAAACGCTTTTAGCAGCGGTCCGTGATGCAAATGGACTCACGTTCACCCTTTCGGGGCAGGAAAACACGGATGGCGGATACGTTCCGTTAACCCACAATGGTGACGGCGAGTTCTTCGGCGAGGGCGGGCGTGGCCGCCGCGATGCCCGACCAGCGGCGGGTCAGGTCGGGATCGAACTCCAGCGGACGCCCCTTGGCGTCGATGACGGCGCCGCCCGCGGCCGGGACGGTCACCATGGCCGCCGCGAGATCGACGATCCTCAGCGTGTCCGAACCCGGATCGGCGAACGCGTCGACCGACCCCTCGGCGACGAGCATGGTCTCCAGACACGTGGTGCCGAGCATCCGCAGGCGACCCGCCTGATCGGCGACCCTGAGCCAAGCGTCGCGGTTGTTGTGTTTGGGACGCAGAACGTTGACGGAGGCGCCACGCAGCGTTGTGCGACCGCTGGTGCGAAACGACGTCGGGTGGTTCGCGCGCGCCCACCACGTGCGGCCGGTGTCGAGCCAGACGGTGACAGCCTCGCTCGCCACGGCACCCCGGATGAGGACACCCGCGAAACAGGACAGCGGAACCCCCGACGCGGCATTGGCCGAACCGTCCAGCGGATCGATGACCAGAGTGGTGTCGGAACCGTTGTCGACGAAACCGGCTTCCTCGGAGAGAAGGTTGACCCGGTTGCGGTGGGCGGACTCGGCGATGGCGTCCTCGACCAGAGCGTCCACCCGCATGGTGGGCGTGCCGTCCGCCCCGAGCGCGATCTCCTCGGCCAACTCGGGACGAGTCAGGACGCGCCGCGCATCGCGATAGGCGAGAGACGCGGCGCGCGCGGCGTCGGCCAGCGGCCGGGCGACATCGGGCGGGAGGTCTGGATCGGGGACCGGCCAAGGGATCAGGGTCACCCGGGCACGGTAACAAGCTCAGTTGATCAGCCAGTCGAAGAACTTCATGGCGGCGGCGAACGCGGTGACACCGACGAGGACCGCCTGAGCGGGTGCGTGAACTGCCCGCGCCAATACCTTTCATCACGGCGAAGAGAATGATCAGCGCAACCCGCGTGGTAAGGGCCTGGCCATGTTGCGTGCCCTGTACGACGACGAGGAAAGCGGTCGTTAGCGCGGGCGGAAACGAGAAACCGCCGTCGGGAACGAACTCCCGACGGCGGTCTCGACAACAGCGGATCAGATCAGGCCGAGGCCCTTGACCGCGTCGCGCTCCTCGGCCAACTCGGCGACCGAGGCGTCGATCCTGGCGCGGGAGAACTCGTTGATCTCCAGCCCCTGCACGATCTTCCACTCGCCGCCCGTGGAGACGACCGGGAACGAGGAGATGAGGCCCTCCGGCACGCCGTACGAACCGTCGGACGGGATGGCCGCCGACGTCCAGTCACCGTCGGGGGTGCCGTTGACCCAGTCGTGGATGTGGTCGATGGCGGCGTTCGCGGCGGACGCGGCCGACGACGCGCCACGCGCCTCGATGATGGCCGCGCCGCGCTTGGCGACGGTCGGAATGAAGGTGTCGGCCAGCCACGCCTCGTCGTTCACGGCCTCGGCGGCGTTGCGGCCACCGACCTCGGCGTTGAACAGGTCGGGGTACTGGGTGGCCGAGTGGTTGCCCCAGATCGTCAGCTTCTTGATGTCGGTGACCGGCACCGACAGCTTCGCCGCGAGCTGCGAGATCGCCCGGTTGTGGTCGAGGCGGGTCATCGCGGTGAAGCGGGCGGCGGGAACGTCCGGCGCGTGCGCGGAGGCGATGAGCGCGTTCGTGTTGGCCGGGTTGCCGACCACCAGGACGCGCACGTCGTCGGCCGCGCCGGAGTTGATGGCCGCACCCTGGGGCTTGAAGATGCCGCCGTTGGCCTCAAGCAGGTCGCCGCGCTCCATGCCCTTCGCGCGCGGGCGGGCGCCGACGAGCAGGGCGACGTTCACACCGTCGAACGCCTTCTTGGCGTCGTCGGTGATCTCGATGCCGGACAGCAGCGGGAACGCGCAGTCGTCGAGCTCCATCGCGGTGCCCTCCGCGGCCTTGACGGCCTGCGGGATCTCGAGCAACCGCAGGTTGACCCGCGTGTCAGGACCGAGGAGCTGGCCGGAGGCGATGCGGAAGAGCAGGGCGTAGCCGATTTGGCCCGCCGCTCCGGTGACGGTGACGTTGACGGGTGCCACTTGGCAGATCCTCCCGGTACAAGACGGATTGAGTCCTCGGGCGCGTCCACGCGGCAGGATGGTGTGTCAACATCGCCCTGTCAGCTCCGTTGCCCGGCACCGGGCAGGCTACCAAGCAGCACGGGGCCTGACCCGGCACGGTGAGCAGCGTCTCCGGCCCGGCGACTCCTTCGCGCGTCGGTTGGACCGAAATCCCCGCGCCATGATCGAGACAAGAGACACGGCCACCCCGACCAGGCGTCGCGCTTTTCGTCGCCCGCGCCTCCCCATGCCCTCAAGGCCAAAGCGGCATGTCCTCCTTCGGGTGGTTTAGCGGCGTTGCGGCTCGCGTCTGAGGGGCTGGGGGCGGTAGTGGGGTGATCATGGGCAGGTCAGTGTCGGGGTGAGGGGATCGATGGCGTTGTACTGCCCGGATTCGAATGTGCGGCTCGCCGTGCTCGGGGATGAGCTGCGTGCGTACCGGGAGGCACTGGGGCTGAGTTTGGCCGAGGTGACCTCGAAGGTCGGGATCAGCACATCGAAGTTGTCGCGGATGGAGAACGGGCGCAAACCGCAGCGGGTCGAGGATGTGGCGGTGCTGCTGTCGACTTACGGCGTGCGGGGCACCCGGTATCAGGACCTGCTCGCGTTGACTGCCGTCGCCGGTGAGCTGACCGCCGAAGCGGAGTCGGCGCCGTCGGCGTTGCGGGTCCTGGAGTCCAAAGCGACGATGTTGGTCGATTTCCAATCGACCCTGGTACCCGCCCTGTTGCAAACCGTGCCGTACGCGCAGGCCGCGTTACGAGAGGTCTGCATGGTCGACGAAGCGTCCATTGAGGACCGGACAGCGAACCGCATCCACCGCCAAGCCGTCCTGCGACGCGGGAGACTGCCCCAGTTCTTCGCGCTCATGACGGAGACGGCACTCCGAACCTGCGTCGGCGGGCCGGAGGTGATGCGCGGACAAATGCAGTTCCTGTGGGAGGCGGGCCACAAGGAGAACGTGCGGCTGCGAATCATCCCCGATCTGCAACACGGCCACCCCGGTCTCAGCGGACCGTTCCAGCGCCTGCGATTCCACCGGGGCTGCCTGGTCGTGATCGAGAACCGGGTATCGAGCGTGTTCATCGAAGAGCCCGCCGAAGTCAGGCGCTACGACCGGATCGTGGTCGAACTGCTCAGTGTCGCGCTGTCAGAACGCGATTCCCTCGACCTCATTGCCAAAGTGGGCACGCACCACAGCTTTCACTAGCGCGAGGACAGGGCCCGCAGGTTTCGGGATCGACGTCGCCATGTCCGCGAATCAGCGCGTCAAGGACACCGCGAACGGTTTCTCATTGAGCGCTGGCCGGGACCGGAACAGTGGGCGCCAAGTCCGTCTGGTCCAGGTCGGCAGCCTTTCACCGTCACGAAGCACGACGAACGACTTGGTGGCATCGGTGGCGGGAAGGCTGATCCGGCACCCCAGTGTCAGCCCGCCTGACGTTCAAGTGGCCTCCAAAAACTAAACCTCTGCCACACTTTCCGTAACGACTTCACCACGTACAGCAAGGGGGAGCGAAGTGTCAGGGTCACGGACAGGTACGGGCTTGTTGCCTCTGCTCTTGGTCATCGGCGCCGTCTTCCTCGTCGGCGGGCAGCTTCTCAACAAGGCGAGCGAGTTCTTGGACGACGTCACTGGCCAGACCAGCGAGGAATACGTCGTTGCGCCTGGTGCTCGCGGCCTCGTTGAGAAATGCACCGCGGACCAGCTTCTCAAGGACAAACGTTGCGACGACCTCAAGTTCGTGCTCATCGACGCCGCCAAGATGCCGTACATCGCCCGGAACATCAGTTTGGCATGGGCCGGGGCACAAGTTCCTGTTGCACCGCGACACCTCCGAGAGCCGGACGGCCAAGTACCGGCAAACCTGCGGAACCAAGAGCGGCTTCGTGGTCCGCTTCCGGGGTGCAGGCTCGTGCGACGAGTACGAGTTCGCTTCGACGGTCGAGGGCGGTGCTGGTGCTCGCACCGAGGAAGTTCCTATCCGGGAGCAGAACTGCCAGGGTGCGACAATCAAAAACGCTTACTACAGTAAGCCCGGTATCGCGGTCGGTGAAGAGTTCCTGGTAGTCATCACCAGCCCCAGCAAGATTGCCCAGGAACCGTTCGCCGGTACGGACACCGCCAAGGAGCAGGCATGTGGAATCTGATGCGGCGCTACGCCTGGGCGGACGACCCGGCTCTGGACCTCACTTGGTGCGTGTCGGTCGTGCAAGGTATGTCGGTGGCGTCGGTAGTCGAAGCTTTCGGGGGCGCGCGGGGTACAGCCCGCAAGGCGACGTTCCGAGAGGCCGAAGCCGAGGCGGGCGAACACTTCGGCGAGTTCACCAACCTCGTGGTCATTCCGCACGACCAGCACATTGTGACGATCGACAGCTACGGCTACGGCGGCATCGTGCCTGAAACCGCGAGGCGGGCCAGCAAAGTCGGCGGCCGATACTTCAGCTTCCACCATGACATGAGCGGCAACGCTCGCATCCTGGAAGCGGAGTACGGGAAAGTCACAGCTTATTTCGAGCCGCTGTTCGCAGCCGACCGCGACCGCGATAGTCCGTTCCTGCCTGCGTGGGTAGACGATCTGGAATTTCCGGCGGACAGAATTCACGCGGCGTGCCTGGCCTTGATGGAACATCGCACTGGTGTGGCTTTTGATCGGACATGGCTTGTCGAAAAACAGGTTGCCTACCGTATCCCCGACCCTGATGTCCTGTTCAAAGACATCAGAAATGCCCGCATACCGTAGCGACTACTCCAATAGCCCGAGACCGCCCACGCAATAGATTTGTCCAGTCGATTTGTATCCGCCTGCTTAAAGGAGCACCGAAATGGCGGGTCATCTCGAAGCTGCTGCCGAGGCGTTGCACAGTTCACCACTTGGTTGAGCACGCCAAGGGAATCCAAGACGCAGCGGTTTTGAGGAACAACGAATAAATACGACCGACAACTTGGAGGCTTATTCAGGCTCGGGCGTAGAAGTACAGGGCGATCACCGCTGAGATGGTGGTGTCGAATGTTGCGAGTGGTCGGCGGTAGTCGGTGTGCAAGATTCGCCAGGTCTTCAGGTTGGCGATCGCG
>JALZNB010000075.1 GCA_030857905.1 Actinomycetota bacterium | reverse complement strand
CGCGATCGCCAACCTGAAGACCTGGCGAATCTTGCACACCGACTACCGCCGACCACTCGCAACATTCGACACCACCATCTCAGCGGTGATCGCCCTGTACTTCTACGCCCGAGCCTGAATAAGCCTCGATCTCTACGCAGCGGCTGACCAACCTTCGTGAAATTGATCAGCGTGGAGAAACACGGCAGGCGTCGCCAGAAGTGAAGCCCTGGTCGACGATGCCCAGCGCGCTGTTCATTCGGGCACGCATGTTTTCCAGCCCGATCTGGTAGCTCAGTTCGATCACTCCTTTCTCGCCGAATGCGGTGACCAGCTCGGCCACCTGCTCGTCTGTCGCCAGCGTCGGGCTTGCCGTCATGGCACCGGCGTAGGCGATGGCGAGGCGTTCGTCGGCAGAGTAGGCAGCAGACTCGGCGTAGTTGTCGATGTCCTTGAGGCGCTCGATGTCAAGACCGCTATGACGTTGCAGCATGGCGCCGAAATCGACGCACCATGAGCAGCCGAGTAGTTGTGCGACGCGGTACACAGCCAATTCCCGGACGTTGGCGGGCAGCACTTTCGACGCCTTCTCGACTGCCAATTCGTGCCGGGCGCTGCTCACGAAGAGCTTGCGGTGGTGCGCGACCACCGAGAACGGCTCCGGCACCGCGCCATACCTGCGGCGGGCGAACCAGTACCCGATCCGAATCAGCGGACCGGCCTCTTTCGCCGCGACATTCGGGATGCGTGCCATGACGTTCTCCTCATCTCACGGCCCAGATCGGGCCGCACACAAGAAGGACGAGACACGCGGCCCAGGCGTGACAGCTACTCCTGAGACGGATCCACGACGCGCGTCACGAAATACACCACCCCCGTTCGGGCGTGCCGAACCAGCAGCAGGAACGGTCGGTCGACAACCACGACGACCGGCTCCGGCGGCAACGAGAGCAGGCGCATCATCACGGCGGTGGCGGCTGCCCCCTCAAGGCCCTGCTCATCGATTTTCAACACCGACTCATGCAAGATCGCTTGCACGGCCAACGACTGCTCGCTGATCCCCCGTAGGTCGGCGTTGTTGCCGAACACCGTGCGGACTCCGAGCGCGCGCAGTGGTTCCGACAACTCGGCCCGGGTGGATACCGACAACTTCGGGAATCGCAGCGATATCTGCGCGGGTTGGGGAGCCTCGACCAGAGCTGATAATGACGCCCCGGTCAACGCGGGTTCCGCATCAGCCAAATCGCCGTCTGGCAGCAGCACCACTGCCTCAACCCCGCCTACCGCGGGCAATGTCACGACCTGCCAGCCGTCCAGCGACGCGTAGCCAGTGCGCTCGTCCAGCACCATTGTGGGCACCTCGACCACACCGTTGGGGGCATGGAACGGCCTGGTCTCTGTCGCCCCCTCGGTGAACTTGTTGCGCCACGCACACCGCAAGTACAGTGCGTTGACCAGCGCGGATACCGTGTCCTCGTGGATAGCACCCTCGGGCAGCAGCTCTTTGATCAACTGCCTGGTGGTTTCGGCGACATCCGCGTTGATGGCGGCCCGCGCCTTCTCCGGTTCCGCGCGAAATGGCGCGTTGCGCACCGCGCCGCCGGACCAGCGGGCAAGTTCGTCGGCGAACGACTTCTCGATCTGGATGGACGCGTCAGCCCACAAGGTGTTGGCCACGGCGATCGCGGGCGCGTCCTCGTCCGGTTCTGGCTTGCCCAACCTGCTCGCCTCGGCGACGGCGGTACTCAGCTCGTCGAGGTCGCCGAGCAGATCGACCAGTTCGGCCCGGCTGGCCCCGCGCGCACCTTGGGCCACCAGGCCAAGCGCACTGGCCACCGAGAATGGGGACCAGCAGACCTGCTCACGCGGATCCGAGGACACGGCGCGGTGTAGAGCGAGGACGAACTCCAGATGCGACACAGGTGACTCCCGGTTGTTTGGGCCGTGAGGTCGAGTGTGCCAGTTCAGCGGAAGGAGGCTCGGCGGTTATCCACAAGCACCGAATGCCACGTCATGGCTTGGGCATCGGTGAGCGAGGCGACCTGATCAATCACTACGCGCCTTCGGCAGGCGTCGTCACCAGCGGATTTCCATGCGGGTTGGAAGGCGGGCTCCAACGCGTCAGGGGCACGTGCGAGCAGCGTTGAGACCAGTTCAGTGAGAAGTTCACGCTGTCGTGTTTGAAGCGCCAGCCGATCGGCGTCACTCATGACGTAGCGCAAGGCCACGGCTTTGAGCAGAGCTACCTCCGCCGTCACCTGACCTGGCACAACCAGGCTGGCCGAATACCTGGTCAGCGGCCCACCACCGTGCATGCGTCGAGTCCCGGTGACGGCTGCCGCCGCGAATCGCCCCACCAGTTCGCTGGTCAACCGTTTGAGTGCGACCTGAGCACCGAGAGTGCCGTCGTAAGCCCGTGATGCCAGGTCGGCCACGACCGGCACGTTGAGGAGACCGGCCGCGGCCTCCTCCAAGACCGAGACCGGTTCGCCGGAAAAATGCTTGGCCGCCAACTCGGCGACAACAGTCCGTTCCGATCGATCGGCCAGCAAACCCAGCGAGATCCGCCCGGCGCGCACACCGTCTTCGACATCGTGCACGGAGTAAGCGACATCGTCGGACCAGTCCATCACCTGCGCCTCCACGCACTGCTTCTCCCCCGGCGCGCCCTCCCGCACCCACTCGAATACCCGCAGGTCATCGTCGTAGACACCGAACTTGACAGTCCCGGCTCGCCGCGGCCACGGGTACTTCATCGCCGCGTCCAGTGACGCCCGCGTCAAGTTGAGTCCGTACTCCGCGTCACCTTCGCCAAGGATTTTGGGCTCCAACCTGGTCAGGATGCGCAAGGTCTGCGCGTTTCCCTCGAACCCGCCACAACTGTCGGAGACCTCGTCGAGCGCGCGTTCCCCGTTGTGCCCGAACGGTGGGTGGCCGATGTCGTGTGCGAGCCCCGCCGTGTCGACCAGGTCGGGATCACATCCCAGTTCCTCGGCGATACCCCGGCCGATCTGGGCCACCTCAAGAGAATGAGTCAGTCTGGTACGCGGGATGCCGTGCACCTCCGACCCCTCATGGGGGCCAACGACCTGCGTCTTTCCCGCCAGCCTGCGCAGTGCCGCCGAGTGCAGGACTCGAGCACGGTCGCGACTGAAAGGCGTACGAACGGCGGGCCACGACCCGGGCAGAATGGCGCCCTTCGCCTGCTCGGCGAACAACCGAGCCTCGTCGTCTTCGGTGTAGCCGGGACTCACAACGGAAAGACTACGTGCTCGAGCGGGTCAACCGACCTCTCCGTCGATCGCGATGCGGTCAGCCGAGGCGTTGGTCGCGCGGTAGTAGAGCAGAGCGCCGGTCTCACGCAGGATGTAGCGCACCTGGGTCTGCCTGCTCTGCACGATAGGGCCGGAGTGCGTCGGCGAGGTCCACGAGTCGAGGCCCGCGTCCTTGGCCATCGTGCGCGCGCGCAACGAGTGCCACGGATCGCTCACGATCACCGCGGTCGCCCAACCCCGGTCCTTGGCCTCGGTCGCGACGGCCTGCAACGTGCCGAGCGTGTCGTTGCCCGTACCGACCTCGACCACTCGATCGCCGGGAACACCCCGGTCCACCAGCCACTTTCGGCCTGCTTCCGCCTCGGTGAACCGATCGCCCTCCCGCCTGCCACCACCGGTGACGACGTATTCGGCGACGCCTTCGTCGTAGAGCGCTTTCGCCTGCCGTAGACGCGCTTCCAATACCTTCGACGGTTTACCCGCGTACTGCGCCGCGCCGAGAACCACGACGACATCGGCGGAATCCCGATTGTCGATCCTGGCGACCTGCCACACCCGGAACGCGGTGCCCCCCACAACAAGCATGATCATCAGCACGAAACCGACGAGAAGCCTGCGCAAGAACCGGCGAACAGGATGGGAGGGCACGGTCGCATCCTTCCAGAGGGGCCAAGGGCCACGGCGGGTCGGGCGCACTACACGACCTGTACGACACTTTCCGTCAACTCCGGCCGAACCATCCACAGAGGCTCAAACCATCCACAGTTCGACACTTCCCCTTTCCACCGAACCACGAACCCGGTTTCCTCGAACACATGGAAACGAACCGCGCACTCCTCGACCTGGACCACCTGCCCTCCCTCTTCCCCCACGCGGTCGCCAGCGCGTCCGATCTGGTCGCACTGGGCCTGTCCGGCCACAACATCCAGACCAGATGTCAACCCAGGGGCCCGTGGCAGCGCATGCCATCCGGCGTCGTCCTGCTGAGTGACGCACCACCCGGCCGAGCACAACGTCTACAGGCCGCCCTGCGAATCGCCGGTCAACTCGCCGTGGTGACCGGCCGGGAGGCGATGTGGCTCCACGGGCTGCGAGTACCCCCGCTCGGCGCGATCCACCTGCTGGTGCCACACGACAGTCCACAACGGACAGATGGGACATCGTGGGTGGAGCGCATCAAAGGCGCGCCCGACCCCCGGTGGCGCAATGGATTCCCGACAGCTCCGCTGGCTCGGGCCACTGTGGATGCTTGCCGGAAGACACCGTCGAAAGGCGAGATTCGCGTTCTCGTCAGCGAGGCCACCCGCCGTGGCGGTGTCACACTCGACGCCCTGCACGGCGAACTCACCCGTGGTTCCAGCGGAGGCACCACCGTGTTGCGGCGGGTACTCGCCGAGATCGACCGCGACGTGCGGGCTGCCGGAACGCGCCTCGCCATCGATCTGGTCGCGCGCGCCGGGCTACCGCCGCCGCAGTGGGGCATGCGGCTCAGCACCAGCCACGACGTGCACCTCGGCATCGTCGATGCGTGGTGGGATGACGTCGGCTTGGCCTGGGACGCCGACATCCACCGACCATGGGCGCCCCGAACAGCGGCGGCGGCGTCCACGCGCACGGCACGACTTACCGCCAGCGGTGTCGTCGCGGTGCACACGGCCCCAGTGCGCATCCGCGGCGACACGGCCGCTGTCGTCGATGAGCTGCGCGGCGCCTATCGCCTCGCCGCAGGACGGCCCCGACCGGAGGTGGTGGCGTCGTGAGATGACAGATCAGCAGCCGATGAGCTGACCGGCCAGGTACGACTCCAACTTGTCGATGGACACGCGTTCCTGCGACATGGTGTCGCGCTCGCGGACCGTCACGGCGAGATCGTTGAGGGTGTCGAAGTCGACGGTGACGCAGAACGGGGTGCCGACCTCGTCCTGCCTGCGGTAGCGGCGGCCGATCGCGCCCGCGTCGTCGAAGTCGATGTTCCAGTGCTTACGCAACGCCGTGGCCACGTCGCGGGCCTTCGGTGAGAGATCGGCGTTGCGCGAGAGCGGCAGCACAGCGACTTTCACCGGGGCCAGCCTGCGGTCCAGGCGAAGGACGACCCGCTTGTCGACGCCGCCCTTGGCGTTGGGCGCCTCATCCTCGAAGTAGGCGTCGAGCAGGAACGCCATCATCGGGCGACCGACACCGGCCGCGGGCTCGATGACGTAGGGGCGATAGCGGGAGTTGCTGGCCTGGTCGAAGTACGACAGGTCGACACCCGAGTGGTTCGAGTGCGTGGTCAGGTCGAAGTCGGTGCGGTTGGCGATGCCTTCCAGCTCGCCCCACTCCTGGCCGCCGAACTGGAACCGGTACTCGATGTCCACGGTGCGCTTGGCGTAGTGCGACAGCTTCTCCTGCGGGTGCTCGAAGACGCGCAGGTTGTCCTTGTTGATGCCCAGATCGGTGTACCAGCGGGTCCGCTCGTCGATCCAGTACTGGTGCCACTCCTCGTCGGTGCCCGGCTCGACGAAGAACTCCATCTCCATCTGCTCGAACTCACGCGTGCGGAAGATGAAGTTGCCAGGGGTGATCTCGTTGCGGAACGACTTGCCGATCTGGCCGATGCCGAACGGCGGCTTGCGCCGAGAGGTCGTCTGCACGTTGAGGAAGTTGATGAAGATGCCCTGGGCGGTCTCGGGCCGCAGGTAGTGCATGCCCTCTTCGGTCTCCACGGCGCCGAGGTGGGTCTTGAGCATCATGTTGAACTCGCGCGGCTCGGTGTACTGGCCGCGATTGCCGCAATTGGGGCAGGGAACGTCGGAGACGTCGTTCTCCGCGACGTCCTTGCCGGTCCGCTGGCCGTATTCCTCGGCGAGCTGGTCGGCCCGGAAACGCTTGTGACAGGAGGTGCACTCGACCAAGGGGTCGTGGAACGCGTTGACGTGACCGGAGGCCACCCACACCTGGCGGGGCAGGAGCACCGACGAGTCAAGGCCGACGACGTCGTCGCGGCCCTGCACCATGGTCTTCCACCACGCGCGCTTGATGTTGTCCTTGAGTTCCACGCCGAGCGGGCCGTAATCCCACGCGGACCGCGTACCGCCGTAGATCTCCCCACTGGGGTAGACGAAGCCTCGGCGCTTGCAAAGGCTGACGACGGTATCGATCCGGTCGGCTGGCACTGACCCTCCATGCGGGCAATTCAAGTTCTGCGAAGAGCTGTCAGCGTAGTCGGCGGCTCGGTCAACCCGTCTGGGGGTTTGACCACAAGCCCTGTGATCTACGACGTCAAGATCATCCAGAGCGCGTTCGAACAGCCTGCGGGCGGGGGTAAGGGGCACGTATCAGGGCGGCGGCAACAGCACGTCTACGTGTGTGGTCGGGCTTCGGCTCAGGGGGCAGTTTCGTCGCTCACCCTGGGCTGATCCCTCCACGCGTCCCTGGGCGGCGACCACTCGAAGGTTCGACGGCGATAAATACCCGTGGTATTTACGCCCGGTGAGTGCCCCAGCGTTCCTCGGGGCGTCGTGGCGCCGCGACTTCACCGAGACAGGCCATCAGCAGGTGTGGTGGGGCCCGCAGCTTCACCGAGGCGAACCACTTGGCTGCGGTAGGCGTGCAGCTTCACCGAGGTGGACTGTTATCGGGCCGTGGTGGGGCCTGCGGCCTCGCCGAGACGGACCGTGGCGGCATCGGCGGCCAGGAGGCTGACATGCCTGCGGATGGCGCCGGGGTCCGCCTCGACCACGATCTCGTACGCGGCGGGCTCGGTGTGGTCGGCCTCGGCGAGGAAGGGGATCACGTGTTCACGAACGTCGAAAGGAGACAACGACTTGCGATAGGCCGATACCGACGCGAACTCCACGGTCAACACCCAGCTCGTCGCGGACTCGGTGGAGCGGACCAGTAGGCCGCGTACGCATCCTGGCTGGGCGAGCAGGAGTTCGATGGCCCGTTGGGCGCGGGCGACGAACGGGTCGGGCTCGGTCACCGAGAACCTGGCGATCAGCAGCACGTGGGCGCCTTCCGGGCGGTGGTGCGAGGATGCAGCACCGTAGCCCAACCGACCTGGAGGCAACCGTGCCGCGATCGCGGTCTCTCAAGGCTCCCCTGCTCGCCGGTCGGGGACCGCTGGCGAAAGTACCGCCGGTCCTGGTGTTTCTGCTGGTTGTCGCCCTGTTCACGACCGGCGTGCTGGTCCGGGGGCTGCTCGGCGCGGCGCTGCTGGGCTTGCTCGCCGTCGCGG
>JALZNB010000051.1 GCA_030857905.1 Actinomycetota bacterium | reverse complement strand
CGTCGGCGTGGCCGAGTAGGTCGCGGATGTAGATCAAGTTGACGCCGGCCTGGATCAGGTGCATCGCCCTGGTCCGTCGCAGTGTGTGGGGCGTGACCGACAGTCCGGGTGCCCAACCGGGGTCGCGCGCTCGGACTGCCCGCACGTGGCGGGCCAGGAGTTTGGCGACCCCGGACCGGGTCAACCTGGTGTGGTTCGGTCCACAGAACAGCGGGTCTGCGTCGGCCCCGAGGCCGGGATGGGGGTCGCGGCGATCCAGATAGTCGGTGATGAGCTTGGCGGTGGGGTCCATGACGGGCACGTATCGGATCTTGGATCCCTTTCCGCGGATCACCACGGTCATCGGGTTCGAGCGACGCACGTCCGCGACGTCGAGATCGCAGAGTTCTTGGACGCGGGCGGCGGTGTCGTAGGCCAGAGCGAGCAGGGCAGTGTCGCGCAGGGCGCGTGCGTTGGCGGCGGCGCCGGGTTCGGCCAGCAGTGCTTTGACCTCGTCGCCGCTCAGGTGCCCCAACTGTGGGGTCAAGGTTCTCTTCTGCCGGATCGCGAGGACCCCGGTGACTTGGTCGAGCCTGTCGGGCTGCTCGACGGCGGTGTAGCGGCAGAACGACTTGATGACCGCGAGGCGTTGGTTGCGGGTGGCCGCCGAGCAGTTTCGCTCGACCTCCAACCAGTCCAGGAACCGCAGGATTCGGGATCGGTCGATGTCGGCCAGGCGCAGCTTCTCAGGCGGTATCCGTTCGGTGTCTCTCAACCAGGTGAGCAGCAGCTTCATCGCGTCCCGGTAGGAGGCTGTGGTCCTGGGTGAGGCCCCGCGCTCACCGGCCAGGTGGTCGGTGAAGAACCTTCGCCAGCCACCGCCCGGCAAGCTCTGTTATCGGGGCGGGCTGGGGAGCCGACCGGGGGCTCACGGCTCATCCTCGGGCAGGGTGGGGATGGTGTAGCCGAACCGGATCTGGGCTTTGGCCATTACCTCGGGGTAGGCGTCCGCGGTCAACCTCAGGTAGTACTGGGTGCCGCGCAGGTCGGCGTGGCCCATGTAGCAGGCCAGGTAGGGCAGCATCACGGCCAGGTCCGCGCCGTCGTTGGCCCACCTTCTCAGGTTCGCCACGGCGAAGCCGTGGCGCAGCGAATGAGGATGGGGTCCACCCGCGAAGTGGGGGATGCCGGCCTCAGCCAGGTGTTCGCGGAACCGCATGTAGATGGTTGCCTGGTTGATCGGTCTGCCCGGACCCCGGCTGTAGAACACGTAGTCGCTGTCCTCGGGGGCCGGGTGCGCGGCCACGACATAGCCGTGCATGGTCGCGGCGAGCCGGCTGGTGATCGGGACGGTCCTGCTCACCCCGTTCTTCGAGTCGCGGATCCGCAGCGTCGCGGTATTCGTGTCCACGTCGGGCAACTGCAGGTTGAGCGCCTCGGAGATCCTCAGCCCGGCGCCATAGAGCACCCGGAATAGAACCGGGTCGACCAGCGCCTTGTTCGAATAGGAGGAGATGGCCTGGGAGTCGATCACGGTGAACAAGCGGCGAACCTCCTCGTCGGTGAGCACATACGGCGGCTGGTGGCGCACGCGCACCGGAGTTGTCGTAGCCGGGGTTTGGGCGGCCCAGCCGAAGGCTTGGGCGTGCACAACGAGTTGGCGCAGTGCCACTGCAACTCGTGGAGCTTGGACGTCACTCCGGCGTCGGTGCGGGTGGAGCGCCAGCGGTAGTCGACGAGGTTGTCGTGCCACGGCTTGCCGCCCTCGTCGAATAGCCAGCGTGACGGCTCGCCCTCGGGCGTGTGCTGACGAACGTGCTCGGAGAGGATCGCGATGAGTTCGTCGGAAAGGTAGATGGTGCGCTCAGACTCGTACTTCGATGATTCACGGCTCCCTCTCAACGCTTCGATCCTCAGGCGCCTCGGGCACGGCGACGTGGACACCTACCCCACTGTCAGCGCGAAGCCGAGTACGTCAAAGGCCCGATGACCCAACTGTGGAAAACCTCCCGAGGACTTGCCCCTGTGGAGGCCACCACGCACAAGTGCCCTCGCGTGGCCGCTACCAACCCGGCCATCTCCCGGCTGCTCCCGAACCTCGGCCGTGCGCCGACGTCGTCGGCCAACTCCCACCCAGGCCAGCAACAAGCGCTTCCAGGTCCTCGGAGCGGATCCGACGCGATCCGCCCACGCGCACCGAGGGCAGACTCTCGGGCGGTCAGCGCAAGCGCGTCGCGATCGCCCGGGCCCCCTGGGCTCGGCCCCGCCTGATCGTCGCCGACGAGCCCACCGGGAACCTCGACACCAGCACGGGCAGCTAGATCGTGGACCTGCTGTTCTCGTTGAGGGACGGGCGTGAACGCATTTGTGGCAAATCTGTGGCAGGACGACCAGCCGCTACCGTCCACGAAAGACGGCCACCAACGCGTTTGCGCAGGTCAGTCCCACATTGCCAACGATGATCATCAAAAGTCGCTGAGCGTGCCGTGCTTCCCCCGGTACTGCTACTACAACCCGTACAGCCTCGGCGGCGTCCAGGGCATCGAGGCGGGCTGGGC
>JALZNB010000030.1 GCA_030857905.1 Actinomycetota bacterium | reverse complement strand
GCGCGGGACCGTAGGCCGCGGCGCCCGCCGCCGGGCCGAGTACGACCGAGAGCTGCGGCACCCGCCCGGAGGCGCGGGTCATGGCGGCGAACATCCGGCCGACACCGTCCATCGACTCCACACCGTCGGCGAGCTTGGCGCCGCCGGAGTGCCACAGACCGATCACCGGCACCCGCAGTCGCACGGCGAGTTCGATGGCGTCGATGATCCGGTCGGCCTCCGCGGCGCCGAGCGAGCCGCCGAGTTTGGTGGCGTCGGTGCAGTAGGCCACGACCGGGGCGCCGTTGATTCGGCCGCGGGCGGCGACCACGGCGCACATCGGATCGGACGGGTGCAGCGTGACGACGGAGTCGTGATCGAGCAGCCGGGACAGGCGCAGCCACGGATCGCGGAAGTCGCGCTCCGACTCGGTCGAATGGCCGGTAAGCGCCGTCATGTTGTTTTCTCCTGCCCGTTCCCGCGCTAGGTCAATCGAATCGACGATGGCAGCGGGTTTCACCACCGACAACCCCTAGTGTCCACTGTGCGGGGTCGGGATGAATCCACACTCGAAAGTAGGTCCGAGAAAGTGTGGCGCTGTCCACCCTGCGACCCCCCTATCTCCGGCGCTGTTCGCGCATTCCCCGAATGTTGCGACCTGCTCGCGAACTTGTGGTAGGGCAGCGCTTTCTGACTACTCAGGGGTGGCGGGGTGGGGGTAGATTCGTCTCAGTCGGATGCCGTTCACCTGGTGCGGAGGGATGGCCGGATGACGCTGGTGGAACGTGGGGCCGCGTTGGGCGCACTGACAGCGGGTTTCGCCGAATGCGTTTCGGGCGCGAGTCGTGTCGTTGTGGTGACCGGTGGCCTGGCCAGTGGAAAGTCGCGACTTCTCAGTGTGTTCGGCGATCACGTCGTCGACTCGGGCGCGCGATTGCTCGGTGCCACCGGATCACGCGGTGAGCGATCTCTCCTGTTGAGCACGATCGGTCAGCTCGCCTCCGGTCTCGGTGATGAGGATATCGATTTCGTCGATGGTGTGATCGCGCTCGCGCGGGTCTGTCCGGTGGTGCTCGCCGTCGATGACGTGCAATACGTCGACGAGGCGTCGAAGCGCGTGTTGGCGGGCTTGCGGGCCCGGATCGCCGACCTGCCGGTGATGATCGTCCTCACCGGATGGTCACCGCTGGCCACCGACGACCTCACCCGTGATCCGGACCGTGTGGTAAGGATCGGGCCGCTGACCCGAGACGGGGTCGCGTCGCTGGCGATCGACCGACTCGGGGCCGGTGCCGAAGCGTTGGCGCCCACCCTGCACAGCCTCAGCGGTGGCAATCCGATGCTCGCGCACGCCTTGGTCTCCGACTACCGGCCAGGTGATGAGCCAGTGGTGGGGATCGCGTTCCGCCAGGCCGTGCTCGGCTGTCTGCACCGATGGGAGCCGAAGCTGCTCGACGTGGCCAAGGCCGTCGCGGTCCTGCGCGGACAGGTGCGGCCCGAGTTGGTCGCGAGGCTCGCCGCCACCGACGTCAAGACCGTCGAGCGGATGACCGCCGTGCTCGCCGACGCGGGTCTGATGGCGGACGGTGACTACGCCACCGAGGCCGTGCGGGACATCGTGCTCGACAGCCTCTCCCGGGACGAGGGTGTTCGGCTGAATCTCTGCGCCGCGGAGCAACTACACGCGCGCGGGGCCAAGCCGACCGTGGTCGCCCGGCATCTGGTGACGGCCGACGCGGTGAACGGGGGTTGGGCCGTCGACGTGCTCCGGGGAGCCGCCGAGCACGCTCCGGCCGGGTTCGCCGTGCAGTGCCTCGAACTGGCTTTGCGGGCGGCACCGTCGTCGGCCGCCGTCGTCGGCGACCTGGCGCGAGCACGCTGGCGGGTCACCCCCACCTGCCGGTGGCCACTCACCGACCTCGACCCCGTCACGGGAGCCCGCTACGCCTTGTGGGCCGCCAACCCGGACCTCACGGAGTCGGTGCTCACCGCCGCCCGGGTGGCCGACCCCGACGCCGCCGCCGACCTGTGTCTGGCCGACGCGTGGATTCGCGGTCGACGCTCGATCGAGCGCTTCGCGTCCTCGAACCTGTGGGACCGTTCGGCCTCCGCGCTCATTCCCGGCCTGCTGCGGGGCGATCTGCTGGAGGTGACCAGGGATGCCCAGCGGGTGCTGAACTGCTGTCCACTCACCGATACGACGGTGGAGGTGCTCGCGTCGGCGTTGGTGGCGATGCTGTGGGCGGACCAACCCGCGCAGGCGGCGATCTGCTGTGACGACCTCATCGCGCAGGCCGTCCGGCGCGGGGCGACCACGTGGGTCGCCGTGTTCAGCGCGGTGCGGGCGGACATCGCCTTACGTCAGGGCGACATCCGGGGTGCGCGGGCCAGGGCCGCCGACGCGTTGGCGCTGCTGCCCACGCAGTCGTGGGGCGCGGTGATCGGTCTGCCACTCGCGATCATGCTGACCGCGGACAACCGGGCGGGCGATTACGCCGCGGGCGCCGAGGTACTGCGACAGGTCGTGCCGGACACGTTGTGGGACACCGCCTTCGGCCTGCGCTACTTACGGGCCCGTGGCCATCACTACCTGGCGACCGGCCGCCTGCTCGCCGCGATCGCCGATTTCCAGGCGTGCGCGCGGGCGATGCGGCGCTGGGAGGCGGACTTGCCCGCGCTGGTGCCGTGGCGCACCGACCTCGCCGAGGTCCACCTGCGGTTGGGGCGCCGCCGCCTCGCGGGCAGGCTCGCCCACCAGCAACTCGAC
>JALZNB010000007.1 GCA_030857905.1 Actinomycetota bacterium | reverse complement strand
CGACTATATGGTGCCCGCCGCGTTCGTGCGACTCGACGCCTTCCCGTTGAGTCCCAACGGCAAACTCGACCGGTCCGCGCTGCCGGAACCGGAGATCGGCTCGACGGCCGCGGGTTATGTGGCCCCGCGAAACGAGCGCGAGCGCGCGGTCGCCGCGATCATCGCGGAGGTCCTCGGCGTGGCCGAGATCGGCGTCGAAGACGACTTCTTCGCCCTCGGTGGGGATTCGATCCTGGCCGTGCGGGCCCACGCGCGGCTTTCGGCCGAGTTCGGGACGACGCTGTCCGGCCGAGCGCTCTTCGACGCCAGGACCGTCGCCGCGCTTGCCGCCCTGGTGATCGAGGGGAACGAGCGGCCGATCAGCCGGGTCGACCGGGATCGGCCGCTGCCGCTGTCCCCGGCCCAGCGCAGGCTGTGGCTCGACGAGATCACGGTTGGCGGCATCGGCAACAACACCGGTTTCGCGGTCCGGCTCACCGGCCCGCTCGACGTCGCGGCCGTGCGGTTCTCGTTGGGGCGCTTGGCTTCGCGCCATGACGCGCTGCGCACCCGGTTCACGGTCGTCGACGGCGAACCTCGGCAGGTCGTCGACTCACCCATCCCGTTCCGTGCGGTTGAGTCCACTGTAGACAATCTGGACACCCTGCTCGCTGACGAGGTGTCCACGCCCTTCGATTTGGTCACGGGACCGACGAGCCGGGCGACACTGATCACCCTCACACCCGATGAGCACATCCTGGTGGTGGCCCAGCACCACATCGTGACCGACGGCTGGTCCGCCGCGCTGCTGGTGGACGAGTTCGCCGCCTGTTACGCCGAGGCGGTGACCGGGACCCCGGCAGACCTTCCCGAGCTGCCGGTGCAGTATGCGGACTTCGCCGTGTGGCAGAGCGAACGGCCGCACCGCGCTGCCGACCTCGCCTTCTGGCGGGATCGCCTCGACGGTCTCCAGCCGCTCGCCCTCCCGACCGACCGTTCCCGACCGCCGCTGCGGATCGGCGCGGGCGGTGTTCGTCGCCACGAGTTGCCCGCGGACCTGGTGCGGCACATCGCCACTCTCGGTGCCGCCCACGAGGCGACGCTGTTCATGACCCTCACCGCCGCCGTGCAGGTCCTGCTGGCGGCTTGGGCGAGGCAGCACGACATCGCGGTGGGCGCGGTGCGCGCGGGCAGGCCGCGGACCGAGCTGGACCGGGTGGCCGGGTTCTTCGTCAACACGTTGGTACTGCGGTCTTCCGTGGAGCCGACGCTGCCGTTCTCGGACTTCCTCGGACAGGTGCGGGAGACCGTGCTGTCCGCGTTCGACCACGACGAGGTTCCTTTCGATCGCGTGGTCGAGCACCTGGCACCCGAGCGTGACCCGAGTCGGACCCCGTTGGTGCAGGCTGTTGTCGCGCTGCACCAGCCGGTCGTGCGCACGTCGGAAGCCGGTGGCATCCGACTCGCCGAGTACGACCTGCCCCGGCCGTCGGCCCGTTTCGACCTCGCCGTCGAGTTCTGGCCGCGCGGTGACGCACTCTCGCTGACCATCGAGTACGACACCGCGTTGTTCGACGCCTCCCGCGTCGACGCGATGGCCGCGGACCTGGAAACGTTGCTGCGCGCGGTGACCTCGGCGCCGGACAGTCCACTGGGGACAATCGCCGACCTGGCCGACGGCGGCGCGCGCGTGGAACCCATCACGCGACCCAAGGCCGACTACCTCGCACCCCGCACCCCGGTCGAGGCGACGCTCGCCGGTGTGTTCGCGCGGGTTCTCGGCGCGGCCAGGGTGGGCGTGCGGGACAACTTCTTCGCCCTCGGCGGCGACTCGATTCTCAGCATCTCGGTGGTCACGGCGGCGCGTGCCGCCGGGCTGGTGCTCACCGCCCGCGATGTCTTCCATCACCAGACCGTCGCCGCGCTCGCCCCGCACGTGGGCACGGTGGACGACGCCGAGATCGAACGCGGGTCAGTCTCCGGACCGGTGGCGCTCACCCCGATCCAGCGCTGGTTCCTCGACACGCACACCGTGCACCCCGAGCATTTCGACCAGTGGATCACCCTGGACCTCGGCGAACCCGTCGACCCGGAGGCGCTGGCGGTCGCCGTGTCCGCGTTGACCGAACACCACGACGCTCTGCGGATGCGCTATACCCGTGACCCGAATTGGCTACAGCTCAACGGATCGGTCGGGGAGGCGGGTGCGATGCTCGACCGCTCCCTGTTCACGGTCACCCGTGACGGCGACACGACCGTGCGGCTCGCCGCGCACCACCTCGTCGTGGACGGGGTTTCCTGGCGAGTCATCGCCGAGGACTTTCGCACCGCGTACCGGACCGGCTCGCTCCCGCCCCGGACGACGTCGTTCCAGGAATGGTCCGAACGTCTGGTCGAGCACGCCACGACGGGTGGCTTCGACGACGAACTGCCCTACTGGACGCGTACGGCCGATGGCACTGTCCCCCGTGACGTGGACGGCCCCAACGTCACGGCGTCCCAGCGCGCGGTGACCGTGTCGCTGTCGGTCGAGGAGACCCGGGCGCTGCTGCACGAGATTCCGAGTGCGTATCGCACCCAGGTCAACGACGTCCTGCTGACCGCATTGGCGGCGACACTGGGGGAGTGGACCGGCAGGAACAGTGTGGCGGTGCACTTGGAAGGCCACGGCCGCGAAGAACTCTTCGACGGCGTCGACCTTTCTCGCACGGTCGGCTGGTTCACCACCTTGTTCCCGGTCGTGCTCGATGTCGTCACACCTCTGCCCGACTGGGGTGTATCCGTGAAAGCCATGAAGGAGGCGCTGCGCGCGATACCGCGCAAGGGCATCGGCCATGGCGCGTTGCGGCACCTCTCGGGCGCGATCGGTGCCACCACCGAACCCGAGGTGAGCTTCAACTACCTTGGCCGCTTCGACGGTGACGGTGCCAACCTCGACCTCGACGCGCATCCCGACGCGCCGCGTCCGCACCTGCTCGACGTGGTCGGCCGTGTCGACGGTGATCAGCTCGAATTCACCTGGTACTACAGCGAGTCCGTGCACCGGGAAGCAACCGTGACCAGGCTCGCCGCGACGATGGTCGCCACGTTGCGGCAGATCGTCGCGCACTGCGCGGACGCGTGGGGCCGAACCCCGTCGGACTTCCCGCTCACGAACCTCGATCAGTCCGCTGTGGACATTCTCGCCACTCGCGAGATCGTCGACATCCTGCCGCTGACGCCGATGCAGGCAGGCATGGTGTTCCACGGCCTTTCCCAGGCCGGGCAGGGTGCCTACTTCCAGCAGACGTCGTTCGTCTTCGACGGTGTCGCCGACCCGGCGGCGCTGGCCCAGGCGTGGCAGCGCGTCGTGGACCGCACGCCGATCCTGCGGTCCTCGGTGGTGTGGGAAGAGGTCGCCGAGCCGGTGCAGATCGTGCACGAGAATGTTCGTCTGCCGGTCGCTGTGCTGGATTGGACCGGCCAGGACCGGGAATCCGCACTCGCCGCCGCGCTGGAGCGCGACCGGGAGATCGGGTTCGACCTGGCGGCGGCGCCGCTGATGCGGCTGATGATCGCCCGCCTGTCCCCGACCGAGGTGCAGGTGCTGTGGACGTTCCATCACGTCCTGCTCGACGGTTGGAGCGTGTTCGGCGTGCTCGCCGACGTCGCCGCCGCCTATGCGGGCAGGCCGCTGCCGGACCGGCCACCGTTCGCGGAGTACCTGCGGTGGGTGGCCGACCAGGACGCGGGCGCGGCGGAGAGCCACTGGCGCGCGGTGCTGGGCGATGTGGACGCGCCGACACCGCTGCCGTTCGACCGCCCCCGTACGTCGGTGACCGAGACGAGCACCTCGGCCAGGATCGAGATCGCACTCTCCACTGAGGACACCCGCGCGCTCGACGCCTTCGCCAGGGCGCAGCGGCTCACGCCGGGCGCGATCGTGCAGGGAGCGTGGTCGTTGCTGCTCGCCCACTACAGCGGGCAGTGCGAGGTCTGCTTCGGTGCCACGGTGTCCGGGCGTCCGGCCGACGTGGTCGGTGTGGACGCGATCACCGGCATGTTCGTCAACACGCTGCCGGTCGTGGCGACTGTCGACGCGTCGGCGGCCGTGGGGGACTGGCTGCGGGAGCTGCAGCACGCCCAGGTCGAGTCGCGTCGGTTCGAGCACACGCCACTGACCCGGATGCAGGGCTGGAGCGCGGTTCCGGGCGGTGTCGACCTGTTCGACAGCGCGGTGATCTTCGAGAACTATCCGATCGAGGCGAACGCCGACGACGGTCCGATCCCTCGGGACATCGCGGCCGTGGAGAGCACGAACTTCCCGTTGAGCGTGACGGTGTACCCGCGCGAGCGCCTGGGACTGCTGGTGGGCTACGAGCCCGCGCTGTTCGACCCGGAGACCGCGCGGGACCTGGCCGAGCATCTCGCGCACCTGTTGCGCGAGCTGGTGGTCGACGGCGGCAGGCCCCTGTCCGAGGTTCCGCTGCTCACCTCGGCCACACGGACGCGGGTGCTGACCGAGTGGAACGACACCGCCACCGAGGTTCCCGACACGACCCTGGTCGGTCTGCTCGCCGACCAGGCCGCGCGGACGCCTGATGCCACCGCGCTTGTGGCGGAAGGGATTTCCTGGTCGTACGCCGAGTTGCACGTGCGGGCGAACCGTCTGGCGCACCGGCTGGTCGAGGCGGGCGCGGGCGCGGAGCGGGTCGTGGCGGTCGCCTTGCCGCGCTCGCCAGAGCTGATGGTGGCATTGCTCGCCGTACTCAAGACCGGCGCCGCGTACCTGCCCGTCGACCCGGACCTGCCCGTCGAGCGCCGCGACTTCATGCTCGCCGACGCGGGCGCGTCCTTGGTGCTCGACGACCCCGCCGCGATCCTGGACACCGATGATCTCCCGGGCATCGACCTGGGCGCCCGGATCGATCCCGCGAACGCCGCTTACGTCATCTACACCTCCGGTTCCACCGGGCGGCCCAAGGGGGTCGTGGTACCGCACGCCGGTATCGTGAACCGTCTACTGTGGACGCAAGCGCGATTCGGCCTGACCGCGGATGACCGGGTGCTGCAGAAGACGCCCGCGAGCTTCGACGTGTCGGTCTGGGAGTTCTTCTGGCCGTTGATCACGGGCGCCGCTCTCGTGGTGGCGAAGCCGGACGGACATCGGGACCCCGTATACCTGGCCGAGGTCATTCGGGAACGCGCGGTAACCACCGTCCACTTCGTCCCGTCGATGCTGCGTGCCTTCCTGCGGCACGCGGACTTGTCGGCGTGCCGACCGTTGCGCCGCGTCCTGTGCAGCGGTGAGGCATTGCCCTCGGACCTGCTGGAAGAGTTCCACAACGTACTCGACGTGGAGTTGCACAACCTCTACGGCCCGACCGAGGCGTCGGTCGACGTGACCCATTGGCAGTGCTTCGCCGGAGACAGCGTCCTCATCGGACAACCGGTGTGGAACACCAGGCTCTACGTTCTCGACGCCGACCTGAACCCGGTTCCGCCGGGTGCGCCGGGTGAGCTGTACCTCGCGGGGGCCCAGTTGGCCCGCGGTTACCTCGGCAGGCCCGGTCTCACCGCCGACCGGTTCGTCGCCGATCCGTTCGGTGCCCCGGGTGCGCGCATGTACCGCACCGGCGACCTGGTCCGCTGGACACGTGACGGCGCGGTGGACTACCTCGGCCGCACCGACCAGCAGGTGAAGATCCGCGGTTTCCGGATCGAACCCGGTGAGATCGAGGCCGCGCTCACCGCCCGGCCGGGTATCGCCGAGGCCGCGGTCATCGCCAAGGACGGCAGGCTCGTCGCCTACGTCGTGGGCGAGGACACCGACCTTGAGGTCGCGTTGTCCCGGACGCTGCCCGAGCACATGGTGCCGTCCGCGTTCGTGACCCTTGAGTGCCTGCCGCTCACCCCCTCGGGCAAACTCGACCGGCGCGCGCTGCCGGACCCGGACTTCACCGTCGCCCAGCACGTCGCCCCGGAGACCGGCACCGAGGAAGTGCTGGCCGACATCTGGGCGGATGTGTTGGGGCTGACCACGGTCGGTGTCGAGGACAGCTTCTTCAGCCTCGGTGGTGACTCGATCTCCAGCCTGCACGTCACCTCCCGCGCCAACGCGGCGTTCGGTGTTCGCCTCACGCCACGGGACGTGCTCACCGCCCGCACCATCCGCGCGCTGGCCGACGTGGTCGAGGACCACGTGCTGGCCGACCTGGAAGAACTCGCTCGCCTCGGCGAGCACTAGCGCGGTGACCGGAGCCGCCGCACCAGTGCGGCGGGCACCGTCCCGCGCCCCATGACCGACCCGAGCTTCCGCCGAAGGACCACGCGATGACCTCATCGAAGCAGAGCCGCCTCGACGCCCTCCCCGAGCACCTGCGCGCCCAACTCGAACGCAGGCTCGCGGGTCGGGGCGCCGCCGCCCCGGTCGAGACGATCCCGCGCGCACCGCGCGGTGGCCCGCTTCCGCTGTCGTCGGCGCAACGTCGGCTCTGGTTCCTCAGTGAGTTCACCCCGGGTGGCAACGACTACAACAGCGGTACGGCGCTTCGGCTGACCGGGCGCCTCGACGTGTCCGCGCTGGTCGCGGCCGTGCAAACGCTGCCGCGTCGCCACGAGTCGCTGCGTACCACCTTCGGCGAGATCGACGGACAGCCGACGCAGACCGTGCACGAAGAGTCCACAGTGGATGTTCCGCTGGTCGAGTGCGCCGAGGCGGATCTGGACGCGCTGTTGCAGGCCGAGTTCGCCCGGCCCTTCGACCTGCGGACCGGTCCTCTGCTGCGCGCGATGCTCGTGCGACTCGGCGAGGAAGACCACGTCCTGCTGCTCAGCTCGCATCACATCGTGGTCGATGGCTGGTCCCTCGGCGTGCTGACGGAGGAGCTTTCCGCGCTCTACGCGGGGAAGGCCGTGTCCGACGTCGAACTCGGCTACGGCGATTTCGCGGTGTGGCAGCAGAAGCGGCTGACCGGCCCGGCGATGGACGAGCACGTCAAGTACTGGCAACAGGCCCTCACCGGGATCAATCCGCTGGACTTGCCGACCGACCGCCCCAGGCCCGCTGTGCGCTCCGCCGCGGGCGCGGCCCACCTTGTCGTGCTGCCGCAGGATCTCTCGCGTCGACTCGGCGAGCTGGCTCGGGCCAACGACACCACTGTCTTCACGACCCTGTTCGCGGCCTGTCAGGTGCTGCTCTCCCGATACAGCGGGCAGTCTGACATCGCGCTCGGCACGGTCACCTCCGGTCGTGGCCGGACCGAGCTGAACCGGATGGTCGGCTTCTTCGTCAACACCGTGGTTCTCCGTTCCACTGTGGACAGTGCGCGGTCGTTCACCGATTTCCTGAGCGCTGTCAACACGACCGCGTTGGACGCGTTCAGTCACGACGAGGTGCCCTTCGACCGCCTGGTCGACGCGGTCGACGCCCCCCGCGACCCGAGCCGCAACCCGCTGTTCGACGTGTTGGTGCTCCTGCAGAACGCCCAGCGCGGACTGCCGGAGTTCCCCGGACTGACGGTGCGCGAGGTCGACCTGCGGCGTTGGGCGGCGAACTTCGACCTGAGCGTCGAGTTCACCGAGCGCGCCGAACACCTCGAATGCGTCCTGGAGTACAGCACCGACCTGTTCGACGCCTCGACCATCGAGCGTCTGGCCGGTCACCTTCGGGTCCTGCTCGACGGCATCGTGGCCGCGCCGAACCGGCCGTTGGCCGAACTGCCATGGCTGACCCCGGCCGAGTCCGAGACCGTCACCAAGAGCTGGAACGACACCGCGTTGCCGGTGCCCGCCGCTACTTTCCCGGCCATGTTCGAGGCGCAGGCGAAAGCCATCCCGCAGCGGGTGGCACTGGTCTGCGGCGAGGACTCGCTGACGTTCGCCGAACTCAACATCCGGGCGAACCGTCTCGCCCACCGCCTCATCGGCGAGGGCGCCGCTCCCGAGCGCATCGTCGCGGTGGCGTTGCCCCGCACGATCGAGTCTGTCGTCGCCCGGCTGGCCGTGCTCAAGTCCGGCGCGGTCTATCTGCCGATCGATCCCACCCTCCCGGCGAAACGCCGGGCGCACCTGGTCGCCGACTCGGGCGCGGTGCTCGTCGTCGATCGTCCACTGGAGACTGACGGCTTCCCGGACACCAACCCGGATGTCGAGCTACGACCGGACAACGCCGCTTACGTGATCTACACGTCCGGGTCGACTGGCAAGCCCAAGGGTGTGACGGTCGAGCATAGGAATTTGGTCAATTTGTTGCATAACCATCGTGCGGATTTTGTGGCGGCGGTGGGTGGTGGTCGTTTGCGGGTGGCGTTGTCCGCGGTGTTTTCCTTCGATACGTCGTGGGAAGGGCCGGTGTTGAT
>JALZNB010000620.1 GCA_030857905.1 Actinomycetota bacterium | reverse complement strand
GCGGGCTGCGTCATGTACCAGCACCACCCGGGCATCCGGCACCACGTCGAGCGCGTGGCGCAGAGCGAGCCGGACGGAGGCGGTGCGGTCGACACCGGCACGCCGGACTTCTCCACCAAGCCCGCGTCGTCCGTCGCCGAATCACCAGCGTTCGCGTACGCGTCGGTCAACGTTCGCACCGCGAAGCCCTGCGGGGTCTGCACGATCCGCAGAGCCGCCCGCTCGATGGTGGAATGGACCACACCGTCGAGATCGACCCGCTTGACCGTGTCCGCCATCGGCAGCACCGGGATCACCGCTGGCGCACCCGCCTCGACGGCGGCGACCACCGCGCGGATGACCTCGGGAGGGGTGAAGGCGCGGGCTGCGTCATGTACCAGCACCACCCGGGCATCCGGCACCACGTCGAGCGCGTGGCGCAGAGCGAGCCGGACGGAGGCGGTGCGGTCGACACCGCCCGCCACCACATCGGCGGCCACGTCGGCGGCGGCGAGCAGAGCGGCGGTCGCGGCCAGCATGTCCGGCGGGGCCGCGACGACGACATGCCGTACGCAGCCCGCGTTGAGCAGGCCACGCACGGCATGGATGAGCAGCGGTACCCCGCGTACCGGTACCAACGCCTTGGGCATACCGAAACCGAGGCGTTCACCACGCCCCGCGGCAGGCACGAGCGCGACGGCGGTCGCGCCCGAACGAGATGTCATAGGTGTCTCAATCGGGCTTCCGGGAGCGGCCCGGTCGGGACTGATCAGACTGTTGCGGCGGTGGCCAGGACCTCGTCGAGCAGGACCTCGGCCTTGTCTTCGTCGGTACCCTCGGCCAGCGCCAACTCGCTGACCAGTATCTGCCGCGCCTTGGCCAACATCCGCTTCTCCCCTGCGGACAGGCCCCGATCCTTCTCCCGCCGCCAAAGGTCCCGCACCACTTCGGCAACCTTGTTCACATCGCCGGAGGCGAGCTTCTCCAGGTTGGCCTTGTACCGACGCGACCAGTTGGTCGGCTCTTCGGTGTGCGGAGCACGCAGGACATCGAAGACACGATTGAGGCCCTCTTGGCCAACGACATCCCGCACGCCTACGATCTCGGCATTGTCTGCGGGCACGCGAACCGTGAGGTCACCCTGGGCGACCTTGAGCACGAGGTACTTCTTTTCCTCGCCCTTGATCACGCGGGTTTCGATCGCTTCGATGAGTGCGGCACCGTGGTGCGGGTAGACGACGGTCTCTCCGACCTTGAAAACCATGTGTCCTCTGCCCCTTTCGCTGACCCCATCTTAACACGTGTCGCACTCGGCACGAGATCGACCTGTGATCCGTCTTCGCAGGTCAACGGGTACGTGAGCGGCCGATCGGGGGTTGACAAGCGGTGCGCGCGCGTACTCAGGGGCTTCCACCGCTGTTCGGCGGGTGTGGGTCGTGTGATCCACAGAGGACGTGATCTCCGACCCGCACGGGAGACCACACGCGGGCGCGACCCATTGCGCGGGCTACGCTTCTGCGGTCGCGGGCCGTTGGATTCGGTGCCGTGCCGGTTAGGTGCAATGTCCGTAGCAGACGCAGGAGCCTTCGTGAGTCGTGCACAGCAGAACTCGGCCGGTCGGCCGCGCCTGGCCCCGGCCGCGTTGGGACTCGGTCTCGCCGCCATCCTCAGTGCCGTCGTCGGGTGTTCGGCGGGCCAGATCACCCAGACCGATTCGCAGCTTCCCGCGGTGAACGGTGTGCAGACGCAGTCCGGCGTCATCGCCGTGCGCGACGCCACCCTCGCCTACCCGCACGGCGGCTCCTACCCCAAGGGTGCCGACGCGCCCCTCGTGCTGACGTTCGTCAACACCGGCACCGTCGACGACGAACTGATCGAGGTCACCAGCCCGCTGGCCGCCGAGGTCGAGGTCACCGGCGACAAGGCGCTGCCGGGCTCGCGCGCGCTGTCCATCGGCACTCGCGGCGAAGAGGCGCATGTCGAGAAGTCGGCACCGGCCACCACGCCGACGCCCACCCAGACCAAGCCCGCCGAGTCGTCCTCGGCCGTTCCCACGAGCACCCCGCCCTCATCGGGCGAGGCGCCGTCCACGGCGCCGACGACATCCGCGCCGACCACGTCGGCGAAGGTCGAGATCGGCAAGGCCGAGATCGTCCTCATCGGGCTCAACGCCAAGCTGGTGCCCGGACAGCTCGTGCCGGTCACGTTCGTCTTCAAGAGCGGCTCGGTCACCATCGAGCTGCCGTTCGCCGCTCCGTCCACCCCGCGCGCCGAGGGTGAGCACGGCGAGAGCGAGCACTGAGCCCGAACTGTCGGTGCGTGGCCGTAGTTTGACCTTGTGGCCACCAAAACCTCCAAGCCGAGCTTCCGCTGTGCCGAGTGCGGACACGGGGTGCCGAAGTGGTTCGGCCGCTGCCCGGAATGCCAGGCCTGGGGCACCCTCGAAGAAGTGGGCGTGCCGCGCGCGGCACTGGTGAAGCTCGCGGCGGGGGTGCCGAGTTCGCCCGCCCGCCCGATCGCCGAGGTCGACATCGAGTCGGCCAGGGCGCGGCCCACCGGCGTGTCCGAACTGGACCGAGTGCTCGGCGGTGGACTGGTGCCGGGCGCGGTGGTCCTGCTCGCGGGCGAGCCCGGGGTGGGCAAGTCGACGCTGCTGCTTGAGGTCGCCTACCGCTGGGCGGCGCGCGAGGGCGACTACGGGCCGACGCTGTACGTCACCGGTGAGGAATCGGCCGGACAGGTGCGGCTGCGGGCCGAGCGCACCGGCAACGTGCACTCGGCGATGTTCCTCGCCGCCGAGAGTGATGTCTCCGTGCTGCTGGGCCACGTCGACCAGGTCAAGCCCGGCCTGCTGGTCGTCGACTCGGTGCAGACGATGGCCAACCCGGCCGTGGACGGCGCCGCCGGCGGGGTCACCCAGGTGCGGGCGGTGACCGCGGCCCTGGTGGCGGTGGCTAAGGAACGCGGGTTGCCGGTGCTGCTTGTCGGACATGTCACCAAGGACGGCTCGATCGCCGGGCCACGGGTGTTGGAGCACCTGGTCGACGTCGTGCTGCACTTCGAGGGTGATCGACACTCGACCCTGCGCATGCTGCGCGGGGTGAAGAACCGGTTCGGGCCCGCTGACGAGGTCGGTTGCTTCGAGTTGGTCGACCGGGGCATCGTGGGGGTGCCAGACCCGTCGGGGCTGTTCCTGAACAAGCGCGATGTCGGAGTGGCGGGTACGGCGGTAACCGTTGCGGTGGAAGGCAAACGGCCGCTACTGGGCGAGGTGCAGGCGCTGGTGTCGAAGTCGTCACTCGGCACACCTCGGCGCGCGGTCAGCGGACTGGACTCGGCGCGGGTGGCGATGGTGCTCGCGGTGCTGGAACGCCGTGGCGGGGTGAAACTCGGCGACGCGGACGTGTTCGCGGCAACCGTGGGCGGGATGAAGATCCCGGAACCCGCTGCGGATCTAGCGGTCGCGTTGGCGGTGGCGACGGCGGCGCGAGACGTGGCGCTGCCACCGGACCTGGTGGTGCTGGGCGAAGTCGGGCTCGCAGGCGAGGTTCGGCGGGTTAGCGGCGTGCGGTCGCGGCTGGCCGAGGCGATCCGGTTGGGGTTCACCAAAGCGTTGATACCGCCGGACTCCGGGGACGTGCCGGATGGCATCACGGTTCGGATCGTGCCGGATCTGGGGACTGCGATGAACAACCTGTCGGTGCTGAGGTCCTGACTGTCAGGCAGGTTGAGGAAACCCTCGAACGCAGACGTGACACGGCCCGTGCCACTGGAACGTGGCACGGGCCGTGCCACTGGAACGTGGCACGGGCCGTGGACGATCGGACGGGCGTGCGATCTTGCGGAACCTCAGGCGGAAAGCAGTTGTGCGCACCTGATCAGGCCGAGGTGCGAGTACGCCTGCGGGTGGTTCCCCAACGACCGCTCGGCCACCGGGTCGTATTCCTCGGGCAGCAACCCCGTGGGCCCTGCGGCGTCGACGATCTGGGCGAACAGGTCCTCGGCCTCCGTACGACGGCCGGTGAGCAGGTAAGCCTCGATCATCCATGCCGCGCACAGGTGGAAGCCGCCCTCGTCGCCGGGGAGGCCGTCGTCGCGGTGGTAGCGGTACACGGTCGAGCCGCTGCGGAGTTCGGCTTCGGTCGCGGTGACCGTGGCCTGGAAGCGTTCGTCGCTGGGGTCGATCAGGCCGACCATGCCGATCAGGAGCGTGGCCGCGTCGAGGTCGGTGCCGTCGTAGGCGGTGGTGAACGAGCGGACTTCGTCGTTCCAGCCGTGGGTCAGGACATCGTCGGCGATCTGGGCGCGCAGCGCGGGCCAACCGGCCTCGGGCTCACGTCCATAGGCCTCCGCGAGGGTGAGCGCTCGGTCGATCGTCAGCCAGCACATGACCTTCGAGTACACGTGGTGACGCGGGCGGTGTCGCTCTTCCCAGATTCCGTGGTCCGGCTCGTGCCAGCGGCGGGTGACGGCCTCGGCCATCGCGCACACCATGCGCCAGTCGTCGTCGGTGAGTTTGCCTCGGGCTTCGGAGAGTGCCGCGACGAGGTCGACGACCGGGCCGAACACGTCGAGTTGGACCTGCTGGTTCGCGAGGTTGCCCACGCGCACCGGACGGGAGCCCGCGTAACCGGGCAGCGTGTCGATCACGGCCTCAGGCGGCAGGGTGGTGCCCGCGATCGTGTACAGCGGGTGCAGCCGCTCGGGGCCGGGCACAGTGGCTAGCACGCCGTGCACCCAGCCGAGGAATGCCTCGGCCTCCGCGGTGGACCCCAGCGACACCAGCGCCTTCGCGGTCAGGGACGCGTCGCGCAGCCAGCAGTAGCGGTAGTCCCAGTTGCGGGTGCCGCCGATCTCTTCCGGCAACGATGTCGTCGCCGCGGCCATGATCGCGCCTGTCTCGCTGTGGCACAGCCCGCGCAGGGTCAGCGCCGAGCGCGCGACCAAGTCCTTCTCAACCGGTGGCAGCACCAGTGTGTCGAGCCATTCCGACCAGTAGGCGCCCGCGCGGACCTTGCGCTCCGGCTCGCTCAGGGCGTGCGCGCCGAGATCGTTGGTGCCGCAACGCAGCTCGAAGACAATCGGCTGTTCCGCTGTCGGACGCACTACAGCGCGCGCGGTGTCGTGCACGCCGTCGGAGACGATCTCCCACTGGACGCCGGGGGCGCGTAGCGCGATCGGGTCGGAGGTGCCCAGCACCCGCAGCCCGTCGTCGCCGGCTTCTAGGCGCACCTGGACCTGGCCGAACTCGGGCCGTGGCGCGAACTCGACGACAGCGGTCGTGTTGCCCGACAGCACACGGACCATGTCGGTGCGGTGCTGCTCTGTGTGGTGGTCCAGGTAGTCGGTGACCAGCAGACCCGACCAGCGGGTCTCCACGATCATCGTCCCGGAGAGGTAGCGCTGGCCGAGAGGAAGGCCACCGCGCTCAGGGGAGGCGGAGAAGTGGCCCGCGCCCAGACCGCCAAGCAGGTCGGCGAACACCGCCGCCGAATCCGGCTCGGGGTGGCACATCCAGGTCAGCCGGGCATCGGGGGTGACCAGTGCGACCGATCGTTCGTTGGCCAGCATCGACAGTCGCTCGATCGGCGGGGCCTGCTCGCCGTAGAGCCAGTTGCGGCGCTCCTCCAGAACGAACGCCAGCATCGTGGCGACGCTGATCGGGTCCGGGATGCGGTAGGTGGCGAGGCTGTCGCCGCCGCCGACCTTGATGCCCACGTCCGGGCCGGACAGTCGGGCGAACGCCTTCTCGTCGGTGACGTCGTCCCCGACGAAGATCGCCGCCGACGCGCCCGCCTGGTGGCGCAGCACGTCGAGCGCGTGGCCCTTGTCGGTCTGCACGACGGCCAACTCGACGACGGCCTTGCCCTCGGTGACCTGCACACCGTCCCAGGTGCACGGACCGCTGCGGACCAGCTTGAGCACGCGCTCGGCCACGTCGGCGTCGGCGCGACGCACGTGCACGGCGATGCTGGCGGGCTTGACCTCAAGCTGCACGCCAGGAGCGTCCTCGGTAAGCCGGTCCAGTTCGGCCTGGATACGTTTGTGCAGTTCGCGGGCGGCCGGGTCGAGCGCGTGCACGAAGCCGACGTCGAACTCCGAACCGTGACTGCCCACGAGGTGCACCTCGGAGGGCAGCCGGGAAAGCGTGGCCAGGTCGCGCAACGCCCGCCCGGAGATCACCGCCGCGGTCGTCTCGTGCAGCGCGGCGAGTGAACGCAGCGCCCCCACGGACTCGGTGAGCGGCCCGGCCTGCTCCGGGTCTTCCACGATCGGGGCAAGGGTCCCGTCGTAGTCACAGGCGACCAGCAGACGCGGGGTCCGGGCCACCTGCACGATGGCGCGGCGCAGCTCCGCGGGAAGGGCCTCGGCGGTCAACGCCTTCTCCTCAGGTGACGTCCGAACAACGGATGTACTTCAGTGGGCGTGCCCTGGGTCCAAGGCATCGAGGAACGAACGAGCCCACCTGTCGACGTCGTGGGTCAGCACTTGACGCCGTAGAGCGCGCATCCTACGGCGGCCCTCCGCTGGATCGATTGTGAGGGCGTCGTGCATGGCGTTCTTGACGCCGTCGAGGTCGTGCGGATTGACCAGGTACGCGCTCGTCAGCTCGGCGGCGGCCCCCGCGAACTCCGAGAGCACGAGCGCGCCGCCGAGGTCGTGGCGGCAGGCGACGTACTCCTTGCAGACCAGGTTCATCCCGTCGCGGACCGGTGTCACCAGCATGACGTCGGCTGCGGAGAAGAACGCGGCCAGCTCGGCGCGGTCTACCGACTGGTGCAGGTAGTGCACCACCGGGCGGCCGACACGGGCGAACTCGCCGTTGATCCGGCTGACCACCTGCTCGATGTCGCTGCGCATCCGCTGGTAGTGCTCGACGCGCTCGCGGCTGGGTGTGGCCAGTTGCACCATCGCCACGTCGGCGGGGTCGATCCGGCCCTCGGAAAGCAACTCCTGAAGCGCGTAGAGCCGCAGGTCGATGCCCTTGGTGTAGTCGAGGCGGTCGACTCCGAGGATGATCTTCTTCGGATTGCCGAGGTCTTCGCGGATCTGCTTGGTGCGCGCGATCGTCTCGCGCTGGCGGGCCAGCGTGTCCAGGCCCGCGGAGTCGATGGAGATCGGGAAGGCGCCCACCCGGATCGCCCGATCACCGAGCTGGATGATGCCGGGCCGGGTCCGCACGCCGACCGCGCCTCGGGTCGGTTCGAGACCGAGCAGGCGACGAGCCAGCCAGAGGAAGTTCTGCGCGCCGCCAGGCCGGTGGAAGCCGATCAGGTCGGCGCCGAGCAGCCCGCGCACGATCTCGGTGCGCCACGGGAGCTGCATGAACAGTTCGGTTGGCGGGAACGGGATGTGCAGGAAGAAGCCGATCCGCAGGTCAGGACGCAATTCCCGAAGGATCGCCGGCGCGAGTTGCAGCTGGTAGTCCTGAATCCAGACGGTGGCGCCCTGGGCGGCCGCCTTGGCGGTGGCCTCGGCGAAGCGGTGGTTGACCTTGACGTAGCTGTCCCACCAACTGCGGTCGAACACCGGCGGGGCCACCACGTCGTGATAGAGCGGCCAGAGGGTCGCGTTGGAGAAGCCCTCGTAGTAGTCGCGGACCTCGTCAGCGGTGAGCGTCACCGGGTACAGGCGTAGGCCGTCCTCGGTGAACTCGTCGACGTCGACATCGGGTACACCAGGCCAGCCGACCCAGGCGCCGCTGTGGTTGCGTAGATAAGGGGCTAGCGCGCTGACGAGACCGCCGGGGGAGTGCTTCCAGCGTTCGGTGCCGTCAGGCAATCGCTCAAGGTCTACGGGAAGTCGGTTTGCGACGACGATGAAATCAGCGCCGTTGTCAGGAGTGTCGCTGCTCACGCCGGGCATGCCTCCTTGGTGGACTGGGACTGTCTACCCGGTTTCGAGGCTAGTCACTCATAAGCCTGGTCGCGTCCTGCCATTTGGTGCACGACATAGTGTTGACGCTCACTCCAACCGGCGGTTGGTCGGATTCAGCGGGCCGGACATCCTGGGGCCTGCGAACCGGCGTTCGAGCCTGCTGAGGCCGGTGCGGACCGGCTGAGCCAGGTATTCGCCGAGCACGACACCCGCGGCCAAAGCCAGGGCGATGGCGACAGCGGTCATCAACGTTGACAGGCCACTGCTGGTGCGCTGGATCGCCAACTCGTAGAGCGCGCGATAGGTGGGCAGACCGGGCAGCAGTGGCACCATGCCTGACACCGCGACCACCAGTGGCGGCATACGGAGTCGGCGAGAGATCAGTCCACCGGCGAAGCCGATCCCCACAGCGGCGACTGCCGACGCGGCGATAGGGCCCGTGCCGAACAGGACAAGCCCGCCGTAACTCGCAGTGCCGACACCACCCGCGACAGCGGCGACGAGCAGAGAGCGTGGCGTGGCATAGCTGGCCAGTGCGAACAGGGCCGCAGTCGCGCCGCCCGCGAGCGTCTGCACCGGGAGGCGCAGCGCCGATGGAGGCAACGGATCGGCCAACGGAGTGTTCGGAAGGCCGAGGGAAACCGCGATGTTCAGCGCGAGCACGACACCCGCGATAAGCCCCGCGGTCATCAACGAGATCTCCATAGTCCTGCCCGCGGCGGTGACGTTGTAGCCGGTAATCGCGTCCTGGACAGTCGAGACCACGGACAACCCAGACAACAACACCGTGATCGCCGCGGCGACCAGGACAGTCGGTCGAGCACCGGGCAGCAAACCACTGGCGAGCAACGCCAACGCGGCCCCGGTCGCCAACGCGCCACCGGCGAGCTGCTGAAAGAAAAACGGCAATGCCCGGCGGTTGAGCAGCCGACCAACACGGTCCACAAGAGCCGTGATCAACCCGGCGAACAGGGCCATCAACGGCGGCCCACCGATGAGGAACGTGATCGCCGCCGCCATCCCACCCCAGGCCAGCGTCGCCACCCACCGCGGATACGGGTGCTTGGCGATGGTGATCCGGTTCAACTCGGCGTGCGCGTCCTCGACGCTGATTTGCCCCCCCGTGATCTCTCGCACCAACGTCTCGACGTCGGCCAACCGGGTGTAGTCGAGACTCCGCGACCGCACGACCCGCAGCGACGTGACCGGCGGTTCCTCCGTCCCACGCTGACACGCCGCGGTGATGGAGGTGAAAATCACGTCCACCTCGCAGTGCGGCAGTCCGTAGGCGGCCGTCACGGCGATGATCGTCGCGGTCACATCGGAGGCCCCCGCCCCCGACGACATCTGCACCTCGCCGATCCGCAGGGCAAGGTCAAGTACGAAGTGGACAGTGCGTTCACCCGGAACAGCAGGCCCCTGCACCACCTCGGACCCCACCTCGGACTCCACCGACTCCAACCCCCGCCACCGCGACCGGTCGCGCGCGGCGAACCACACGAAAACCCCTCCTCCACTCAACGGACCACCCGCGCGGCCCACATCCGACAGTCGCCGAAACCAGCCCACTCCGCAACCGGCTTGATGGGCCGCTTAGGATTAGGTGGACCCTTCGGGGACCACGCCGGTGTAGCTCAATTGGCAGAGCACTCGCCTTGTAAGCGAAAGGTTAGGGGTTCAAGTCCCCTCACCGGCTCCACGCGCTCGTTGGAGGCCAGCCCATGCCCGATGATCAGTGGCGGGCAGCGGCGCAGACGTGGGCGCTGGCACTCAAGCAGCTCACTGCTACCGAGGAAGCCGCCAGGGCGTGGCGTGAGGAACGGTACAAGTTCGCGCACCGGCTCGGTCAGGCTTTGACGGCGCCGCTTGTCCGAGACGGTGTCGGTCCGATCGGGCCGGTTCTCTACGGTGTCTGGCTGAACTGGGGCTTGTTGTACGTCGGTCAGTCGGACAATACCGACAGTGCGCTGCGGCGGCTTCGGGATCTTCCGGTCGGCGAAAGCCACCACCTTGGCAACACGTTTCCGCCGGAAATTTGGGATCGGATCGTGGTGATCCCGTGGACCCGGCTGCCGGAGGCGAAGCCATTCACTGTCGATCGCAAGAGAATCAGTCTTGGGTTGGAGCACCGGTTGCAGATGTGGCTTCGCCCGTTGGCCAATTCGTCGCGTCGGACCTCTGGAGGGGCTTGGCGTGATGTGCGGTGGGAAGACAGTCGATCGGTGGGGGCCCGGGTCGGGGCGGAGATCGACGGGTTGTTCACCGCGGTGCAGCAGTTGTGGATTGCGGCTGCCCGGAGCCCGACCGAGATCCGCGGAGACAAGTGCCTGGTGATCTTTCCGGGAAGCCTGCTCGACACGCCCCAGGGCCCAGGGGAACAGGCTCGGAGCGAGGCCATTGGTCGGTGAATCGTCCGGCGGTGGCGAGGGTTTCGGTCTCGGGCCGGTGGTCGTTTGTTGTCGGGTGTGTCTCAGCGGGTATTCGGCTCTTCCGTCGCGCGCGGTGGCAGGTTAAATTAGGTGAGCCTTGCCTAAATTGAGGAGACACGCGTGCGCTACCACGAGCTGAGGGTTCCCGGGCGGTTCGATCCGTTGACGCTGGTCGGGCGATTGGCCGGGTGTGGGCTGTTCGAGGGCTACGTCGTGTACGAGCGTGCCGGTGAGTGGTGGTTCGCGGGGGATCGGCTCGTCGATGTCGTGGTGGACAAGGAGTTCGTGCGGTCGACCGTTGGCGGGGTCACTTCGGTTGAGCGGTGGCGGGATGAGCCGCTGCGGCAGGTGAATGAGCTGTTGGCCGGGGCCGGGGTCGTTGATTGGCGCGCGTTCGGGTGGGCTGGTTTCGAGTTGGCCTATGCCATCGCCGGGCGTGGGGATCTCGTGGGGGCGCAGGATCTGCTGCACGTGGCCATCCCGAAGACCGAGGTGCGACTCGGCGTCGATGAGGTCTTGGTGCGCAGTGTCGACGAGAGTCGGCTGTCCGCGGTTCGGGAGTTGTTGCGCGCACGGGACGAGGTCGAGTCGCCGTATGCGACTCCGGTTGACATCAGGGGTGGGCAGGTCGACTACCAGGCCGGGGTGACCAGGGCGGTGGCCGACATTCGCGAAGGGTTGCTGCAGAAGGTAATTCTGTCTCGCGCTGTCGACGTGCCGTTCGAGGTCGACCTGGTGTCCACCTATGTTCTCGGCAGGCAGCGGAACACCCCTGCCCGTTCGTTCCTGCTTGATCTGGGTGGCTGGCAAGCCGCCGGGTTCAGTCCTGAGACCGTGACCGAGGTGTCCGCCGACGGCGAGGTGTCGACGCAGCCGCTGGCCGGGACGCGAGCGTACGGGAACGGGTTCGAGTCCGATATGGACCTTCGGATGGAGCTCTTCACCGACCCCAAGGAAGTTTTCGAGCACGCGGCGTCGGTGAAGCTCGCCTACGAGGAGCTGGAGACGATCTGCGCGCCGGGTTCGGTCGCGGTCAAGGAGTTCATGGTCATCAAGGAGCGCGGCAGCGTGCAGCACCTCGGTTCCCGCGTCAACGGAACCCTTGAGGACGGTCGCTCGGCGTTCGACGCGCTGGCGGTGCTGTTCCCCGCCGTGACAGCGTCGGGTATCCCGAAACTGCCTGCCTACGAACGAATCGCGGATCTGGAAGACCGTCCGCGCGACCTGTACGCGGGCGCCGTGCTCATGGCCGCCGCCGATGGTTCGCTCGATGCCGCCCTGGTGTTGCGGGCCATCTATCGCCGTGACGGTCGGACGTGGTTGCGGGCAGGCGCGGGCATTGTCGCCGACTCGACGCCCGAGCGAGAGTATGAGGAGACGTGCGAGAAGTTGGGCAGTGTGGCGCCGCATGTCGTGCGCGGCGTGCGGGAGCTCGTCGAGCTGGCCGCGCGCTGAACCGGTCGCCGCCGTCGTGGGCGGCGGCGACCGGGACTACCGCGAGAGTCGAGCGGTGAGTTCCTTCTTGCTGACTTTTCCCACTGCCGTGTAAGGGAATTCCGCCACCACTTCGAGGCGGTCCGGCAACTTGAAGTCGGCCACGCCGCGCTCGCGGAGGAACGCCTTCAACTCCGCCAAGGTCGGCGGGCCTCCGCGCGGCAGGACGTACGCGCACGTGCGTTCCCCGAGCAGGTCGTCGGGCATCGCCACCAGCGCGACATCGTGCACGGCCGGGTGCGCGATCAGGTGGTTCTCGACCTCTTCGGCCGAGACCTTCTCGCCGCCTCGGTTGATGGTGTCCTTCACCCGGCCGTCCACCACCAGGTGCCCGGTCGGCGTCGCGCGCACCAGGTCGCCGGTCAGGTAGAAACCGTCTGCGGTAAAGGCTTTCGCGTTGTGCTCGTCCGCTCGGTAGTAGGCGCGCAATGTGTACGGGCCACGGGTGAGCAACTGGCCCAACGAGCCGGGAGCGACGTCCACTCCGTCCTCGTCGACGATTCTGATCTCGTCGTCCGGACACAGTGGACGCCCCTGCGTCGTCGCCACGAGATCCGGTGGATCATCGAGCCGGGTGTAGCACAGCAGCCCCTCGGCCATGCCGAACACTTGCTGCACAGTGCAACCGAGCGTCGGTTCGATCCGCCGCGCCGCCTCTTCCTTCAGTTTGGCCCCGCCCACCTGCAACACTCGAAGGCTCGACAGATCGCGGCCCGCCCACTTCGCGGCTTCCAGCCACAGCAGCGCCAGCGACGGCACCAGAGCCGACACCGTCACCTTTTCCCGCTCGATCAACGGGAACGTGTCCGGTGGACTAGGACTGGGTGCGAGCACGACCGTGCCTCCCGCGTGCAATGCGCCGAGCGCCCCGGGACACGCCAGCGCGAAGTTGTGCGCGACCGGCAGTGCGGCCAGATACACCGTGTCCGACCCGAAACCGGCGACTTCAGCGCTCGCCTGCAGGTTGTAGACGTAGTCGTCGTGCGTGCGTGGAATCAGTTTCGGCAATCCTGTTGTCCCACCGGACAACAGGAACAACGCCACTGAGGCGGGTTCTGCCGAAGGCAGCTCGACCGGATCGGCGTCCACATCGGACAACGCGGTGAACTCGCCCGCGTCGCCTGCCACCAAGACGTGTCGGGACCCCTGGATCTCGGCCGCGAGCACGCGGTAGTCGAAGCCCGCGTAGGTGTCCGGAATGACGTATGCCACAGCTTCACTGTGTGCGCAGAGGTAACTGATCTCGCTGCGGCGATGGGCGGGCAGCGCGTACACCGGTTGCGCGCCCATCCGAAACAGAGCGAACGACAGAACCAGGAACTCGGCGATGTTGGGCAGGTGGATGACCACCCTGTCGCCTGCCTTGATGCCCAACGCCACGAGTCCCGCGGCTTGCCGGTCGGCCGCGAGATCCAACTCCGCGTAGGTGAACCGCCGGTCGCCGTCGACAAGGGCGACCCGCCCAGGGTGGCGTGCGGCGGCGTCGCGCAGCACACCACCCAGGGTGGAGCCGGTCCAGTAGCCGCGGTCGCGGTAGCGGTCCGCCAGTGCGTCAGGCCACGACATCCGTGCGCGCCTTCGACACGACCTCGGTCAGCTCGATCAGGGCGGGGGTGAGTTTCTGGTACGACATCGGGGTTTCGGCGTGCCACAAGCCGAGCTGACCCGCGCGCACGGCGGGAAGCTGGGCCCAGGTCGGGATCTTCGCCAGGTCGGACTGGCTCAGTGCCTGGTCCCGCGCGTCGGTGAGGATGAGGTCGGCCGGGTACTTCGACACCTGTTCCCAGCTGATCGTCTCCCAGGTGGGAGCCTCGCCCTCGGTCGGCGCGACCAGGTCGAGGCCGAGCTTGCCGAAGTAGCTGACGTCGCTGAAGAACGACGGCTTGGCGAGGTAGGCCTCTTCCTCGATGCCCTGAACCACCAGTGTCTTGAGACCGGCCTTGCCTTCGGCGGCCTTCTTCAGTGACGTGCTCGCCGCATCGAAGTCCTGCTTGGCCTTGGCCAACTCCGGCGTGTTCAGGTCGGCGCCGAGAGACTCGGCGAGCTTGCCGAACTTCGCGATCGCCTCGTCGGCGGGCACACCCGCGAGTTGGATGGCGACGATGGGTGCCTTTTCCTCGATCTGGGCTGCCGACTCCTCGGGCACATACCAGAGCGCCTCGCCGTACATGATCGTCACGAGCAGTTCCGGCTTCTGCTCCAGGTATTTCTCCATGTTGAACTCGCCGAACTCGGTGCCGACCGACGGCACGTCCGGCGAGACGTCGCCCGCCTGCGGGTCCGGTTGGCCGGACTCCAACTTGCGCGGTCCGAACACGGCGGTCGGCTTGATGCCGAAGTCGTCGAGCGCGGCGGCCGCGTTGACCTGCATGACGATCCGGGTCGGCCGCTGCGGCAGGCTGATCTTCTTGCCGCGGTCGTCGGTGAACTCCCACGGTCCCGAGGCCGCACTCGTCGACGGCGTGCCGGACGCGGTGGTCTGGGATGAACCGGGAGCGGTGTCGCCACAGGCGGAAAGCAGGACCGCGAGCGTGACACCGCCCGCCAGGGTGAGCAGTCGTCTACGGCTTCGGTGCGTGGAGATGTCCATCGTTTTCCGTTTCTTGACGGGGACCGGTCAGTGGGAGAGCGGGTCGAGGCACTTGTGCCTGCCGAACGGGACGACCAGCGGGGTTCCGCTGAGCGGGTCCGGGATCACCTGGCAGCGCAGGCCGAACACATCGGCGACGAGTTCGGCGGTGATCACCTCGGTCGGGTCGCCCTCGGCCACGACGCGCCCCGCCTTCATGGCGACCACGTGGTCGGCGTAGCGGGCCGCCTGGTTGAGGTCGTGCAGGACCATGACGACCGTGCGTTCGGCGGCGTGGTTGAGGTCGGCGATCAGGTCGAGCACGTCGATCTGGTGGGCGAGGTCGAGGAAGGTGGTCGGCTCGTCCAACAGCAGGATCGGGGTGTCCTGGGCCAACGCCATGGCGATCCACGCGCGTTGGCGTTGCCCGCCGGAGAGTTCGTCGACCGGGCGGTCGGCGAGGTCGGTCAGTGACGTCGCGGCGAGGGCGAGGGCGACCGCGTCGTCGTCCTCCGGTGACCACTGGCGCCACCAGGTCTGATGTGGACTGCGGCCCCTGGTGACCAGTTCCCGCACGGTCATGCCTTCCGGCGCGACCGGGGATTGGGGCAGGATGCCGAGTTTGCGGGCGAGGTCGCGGGTGCGCATCCGGTGGATCGCCTCGCCGTCGAGGTGGACGGCCCCGGCCCGGGGTGTGATCAGCCGTGACATGCCACGCAACAGCGTGGACTTGCCGCAGGCGTTCGCGCCGACGATGACGGTGACTTTCCCGGACGGGATCAGCAGATCCACGTCGTCGACGACGGTGCGCTTGTCGTAGGCGAGCCTCAGTCCAGCGGTTTCGATCACGTCACGCTCCGGTTGGTGCGAGCCAGTAACCACAACAGGTAGGGGGCGCCGATGACGCCGGTGACGATTCCGACGGGCAGACCGAACGGTCGGGCGATCAGGTCGCTGCCGAGCACGATCACCGCACCGGTCAGCGCGGACGCCATGAGCGGCGGTACCGGTCTGCGCACCAGCCGCAACGCGATCTGGGGTGCCACAAGCGAAACGAACACGATCGGCCCGGCCGCCGCGGTGGCGAAGGCGACCAGTCCGACGCCACCGAGCATCAGCAGCAGCCGTGCCTTCTGTACCGGGACACCCAAACCGCGCGCGGTGTCGTCGCCGAGTCCGAGGGTGGAGAGCCAACGTGACATCAGCAGTACCAGGGGAATGAATACCGCGAGCGCGATGGCCAGCGGGGTCACGTGGTCCCAGTCGCGCAGGTTGAGGCTGCCGGTCAACCACAGCATCGCCTGCTGCGCACCATAAATGTCGGAGACCTGGATCAGATACGAGGTCATACTGGTGCACAGTGCCGAGATGCCGATGCCGACCAGGATGATCCGGTACCCGGTGGTGCCCTTTCGCCATGCCAGCAGGTAAACCGCGATCGCCGACGCTGTCGCGCCGAACAGGGCCATTGTCGAGGTTCCCAGGGCGGCGCCGACGCCCAGGACGATTCCCGCGATCGCCGCGGTGTTCGCGCCCTCGGTGATGCCGATCATCTCCGGGCTGGCCAACGCGTTGCGGGCCAGGGATTGAAAGACCGCGCCCGACATGCCGAAGGCGAGCCCGGTGAGCAACCCGACGAGGGCTCGTGGCAATCGCAGTGAGTACACGATGTCGACGACTGTCGGGTCGCCGTACCAGAACAGCGCGCCCGCCGCGTCGATGATGCTGACCGGGTAGTCGCCGAGCGTGAGTTCCAGGACGAAGGTCAACGCGGCGGCCAAGGCCAGTCCGAGACAGACCAGGAGTACGCGCGGCCGGAAGGTGCCAGAAGGACCACGCTTGCCAACACGGTAGGCCGTGACCGATCCGGTCCGCAGCAGGGTCATCACAGCTCCGCGAGCTTGCGTCGGCGGACGAGGGCGATGAAGAACGGCGCACCGAGGAACGCGACGACGATGCCGACGTGGATCTCGCGGTCACCGCTGACAACACGTCCGAGCACGTCGGCGGCCAGCAGGAGCGCAGGGGCGAGCACCGCCGAGTACGCCAGCACCCAGCGCTGGTCCGGGCCGGTGATCGCGCGCGCGATGTGCGGCACCACCAGCCCGATGAACGCGATCGGCCCGCACACCGCGGTGGCACCGCCCGCCAGCAGCGTGATCGCCACAGCGCCGCGCAGTCGCACCATGGTCACGTTCTGCCCCAACGACTTGGCCACGTCCTCGCCGAGTGCCAGCAGGTTCATGCCGGGCACGGTCATCACCGCGAGCAGGACGCCGAGTACGAGGAATGGCAGGACTTGGAGGAGTGTGAGGACATCGGGAAGGTTGAGTGACCCGACCGCCCAGAAGCGAAATTTGTCCAACGCGACGCTGTCGAACAGCAGTAGCGCGCTGGTGATCGACAGCAGCATCGCCGACACGGCAGCGCCCGCCAGCGCGAGTTTCGCCGGGTTGGTCCCGCCATGACCGAGGCTGCCGAGCAGGTAGACCACCACCGTGGCGACGAGTGCTCCCGCGAAGGCGAACCAGATGTAGCCGTACAGCGTGGTGATGCCGAACACGCTGGTGGTGAGCACGACACCGAGGGACGCGCCCGCACTGACGCCGAGCAGACCAGGGTCGGCCAGGGGGTTGCGGGTGAGGCCCTGCATCAGCGCGCCCGCGATGCCGAGCGCGACTCCGACGGCGAGGCCGTAGAGGGTGCGCGATACCCGCATTCCGTTGACGATCGCCGAGTTCTCGCTCGATTCGGGACTGCCCAACAGGTGTAGCACCTCGGCCAGCGGAATGTACTTCGAGCCAACCATGATCGACAGCAGCAGGACCATGATCAGTCCCACCGACCACACCAGTAGCCACAACAGCCGACGGTGCGGCGCCTCGGTGGGTATGGTCCGCGTGGTCACTTGGTGAGGATAGCCTAAGCAAAGCTAGGCTCGGCTAAGCTGCTGCCAGTTTTCCTGGAGGGTCCATGCGTGTGGTCATGTTCGGGTTTCAGACCTGGGGTCACCGGACCCTGCGGGCATTGTTGGACTCGGAGCACGACGTGGCGATGGTGGTCACGCACCCGCGAGGCGACGGCGTCTACGAGAAGGTGTGGAACGACTCGGTCGCCGACCTCGCCGCCGAGCACGGTGTTCCGGTCCTCGTCCGGGAACGGCCGGACGACGAGGAACTGTTGCTGGCACTCAAGGAAGTCGAGCCCGATGTCATCGTGGCGACCAACTGGCGCACCTGGATACCGCCGAGCGTCTTCACCCTGCCCCGCCACGGAACGCTCAACGTGCACGACTCGCTACTGCCCGCGTACGCCGGATTCTCGCCGCTGATCTGGGCGTTGATCAACGACGAGAAAGAGGTCGGGGTGACCGCGCACATGATGGACGACACCCTTGACGCGGGCGACATCGTGCTCCAGCGGGCTGTTCCGGTCGGCCCGCGGGACACGACCGCCGACCTGTTCGCCAAGACCCTTGAGCTGTTCGGGCCGATCACGGTGGACGGCCTGGCCGAGATCGCCGCCGGTCGCACGGACTTCGTCAAGCAGGACCGCACGAAGGCGAGCTTCTTCCACAAGCGCGCCGAGGAAGATCTGCGGGTCGACTGGATGTGGTCGGCCGAGGAGCTGGACCGCTTGGTGCGCGCACAGTGCGCGCCTTACCCGAGTGCGTTCACGTTCCACAAAGGACGCCGCTTGGAGGTTGTCGAGGCTCGGGTCTCGGATGCCCGCTACGGCGGCACTCCTGGCCGTATCTTCTACCGCGAGGGTGACGGCGTGGCGATCGTCAGTGGCCCGGACGCACGTCGTGGCCGCAACCACGCGCTGCTGATCACCAAGGTCCGCACCGACGACGGCACGGAACTCGCGGCAGGCGAGTACTTCCGCCACATGGGCGGTTACCTGACGACCCACCCGTAATCACTCACGCCGCGTCCGTGACCAGCTCGCGGGCGCGGCGGAGTTCGGGATAAAGGGCGGCGACGACAAGCACCGACAGCACGCAGACTCCGCCGCCGATCGCGATGGCGGGTCCGGGGCCGACAAGTGACGCGCCGAAGCTCGTCACGACGCCGCCGAGCGCGGGGCCGGTGATCGTCTGGGCCAGCCACAGACCGCCGACCCGTCCTTGAAGCCGGTCAGGGGTGTTGCCCTGCAACATCGCCCGCCGCAGGATCTCGGAGATCACGTCGGCCAGGCCGCCCAACCCGAGCAGGAACAGCACCAGTCCGAGGTGGGTGCTCAGGCCGACTCCGGCGGCGGCGACACCCCACAGCGCGGCGACGCCGATCAGCGTCAGACCGGACCGTCGCACGGTCGACGTCCACCCCGACATGATCGACCCGATGAGCGCACCCGTCGCGGGCGCCGCGTAGAGCAGGCCGACCAGTTCCGGCCCACCACCGAGGCGCTCGGAGGCCAGCTGCGGGTACAGGGCGCCGGGCATGGCGAACAGCATCGCTCCGAGGTCGACGAGCAGCAGGGCGGAGACGAGCCGGTTGCCACGCAGGAAGCGGAACGCCTCACGCAGCGTGCCCTCCGCGCCGATCTCGCCTTCGACCGCCGGGGCCTGCGGCAGTGGACGCATCATCGCGAGCAGGCCAGTGGTGGCGAGTGCGAGGCAGGTCGCGGTGATATAGCAGGCAACCAGGCCAGGACCGCCGATGAGCAGGCCGGACAGCAGCGGCCCCGTGATGGCGCCGAGCTGGGTGGTGACGGCGAGTAGCGCGCCCGCCGACGCGAGCTGGTCACCGCGGACCAACGTCGGCACCACGGCGGTCAGCGCCGATTCGCCGATGCCGTCGACGACCCCGTGCGCCCCGGCGAACACGAAAACCACCCACAGCGTCGGCTCGGGCAGTGCCGCGTTCACCGCCAGTCCGGCGAACCCGATGGTCGCGCCCAAACTGGACAATACGGCCAGCCGTCTGCGGTCCATCCGGTCCGCGAGGACGCCGCCGATGAGGAAACCGACCAGTAGGCCGACGCCAAGGACGAGGCTCACCAACGCGACCGGCGTCGACGAACCGGTGATGTCGAACACCTGCACCGCGACCGCCACCGCGGTCGCCCCGATGCCGAGCAGCCAGGTGGTTCTGCTGGTCAGCAGCATCGTGAAGTCGCGATTGCCGCGGACCGGGCTGACATCGAGCACGAGCTGGCCGAGGCGCACGGACCCTCCACGAATTCCCGGGAAGCCCCGCCCCTTGAGAGGTAAGGCTTGCCTAAATTAGCATTCGCCGTACGTCCGCCCCGGGCGTCGAGGAGGCTGAATCACCGGTGACCGACGACGGCCGCGCACGCAAGCGGGAATTGCTCCGCCGAATGCTCGCCGACTCCGGTCTCGCGGCCGGGGCGGACACGATCAGCCCTCGCCCGCCGGGCAGCACCGCGCCACTCTCGGACGCCCAGCGCCGGATGTGGCTGTTGCAGCAACTGGAACCGGACACGGCCGCGTACAACATCTGTGCCGCCGTCGGGCTTTCCGGCGATCTTGATGTGCCCGCGTTCGTCGCCGCGACCGGTTCGGCGTGCGCACGGCACGAAATCTTGCGCACGGTCTATCCGAACGCTTCCGAGCAGGTGGTCCGCGCGGAGTTGAGCCCGACACTCGATGTGCTCGACTACTCCGATGTACCTGTGCGTGGTCGGGCGAAAGTTCTGCGTGCTGTCGGCCTCGACGTTGGCGCCCGGCCATTCGACCTGACCGAGGACGCGCCGCTGCGGCTGCGCCTGCTGCGGTTCGCGGCGGACGAGCATGTGCTGGTTCTGGTGGCGCACCACATCGCCTGGGACGACGCGAGTTGGTCGATCTTGCTCGGCGACGTCGCGTCGGCGTACATCGGCACGACCCAGGCCGCTTCCTCGTTGAACTACACGGATTACGCGGTGTGGGAACAGGGCCGCGAACATCAGTCCGATGTGGACTTCTGGCGTGGTGTGCTCACGCCGACCCCGGAAAATCTGCTGTTGCCCGCCGATCGTCCGCGCCCGCCGAAACCGGCTGAGTCCGGGGGGCGGCGGACTCAGCCGCTACCTGCGGCTATGGCCGCGCGGGTGCGTGAAGTCGCACAAGACTGCGGAGTCACGCCGTTCATGCTGCTGAGTGCGACCGTGAGCGCACTGCTGCACCGCTACACCGGTGTTGATGACATCGCGCTCGGTACACCTGTGGTCAACCGGAGCAGGCCCGAAGTGGCCGGCCTGGTTGGCAACTTCGGTAACACGGTCGTTCTACGGTCCACCGTGGATGGGACATTCCGAGACCTGCTGACACGAACTCGCACGGTCTGCTCGGAGGCGTATGCCCACACCGAACTGTCCTTCGACCGTCTGGTCGCCGATCTCGCGCCGGAGCGGGTCGCCGGACGTTCGGTGCTGTTCGACGTGCTCTTCTCGTTGCGCACCGAGGTGCTGAGTGGATTCGCGCTGCCCGGCGTGAGCGTGAGCGATGTCCCGATATTCAACGGCACCACCCAGTTCGATCTCGCCTTCGCGGCCGTCCTGACCGACGGTGGCCTGCTTCTGGAGGTCACTTATCGGGATGAGCTGTTCGACGCCGAGACCGCGGACTCGATGCTGCGGCACACCGAGCGGTTGTTGCGCGCTGTCCTCGCCGACCCCGACCTGCCGCTTTCAGCGGTGGAATTGCTCGTTCCCGACGAGCGCGACCGGGTACTGATCGGGTGGAACAACACCACGACCGAGGTTCCGACGACCACCTTGCCGGAATTGCTCTCGGCCCAGGTCGTGCGAACGCCGGACGCGACAGCGGTGGTGTTCGAGGAAGAACGGCTCAGTTACACGGAGTTCGACGCGCGGGCCGAGGCACTCGCTGTCGTTCTGCGGGACGCCGGTGTCGGCCCGGAACGGGTCGTCGGACTGTTGCTGCCGCGTTCGGTCGATCTGGTCGTCGCCATCTGGGCCGTGCTCAAGGCCGGTGGGGCATACCTGCCGATCGACCCGGACTACCCGGCCGACCGCGTCGACCACATGCTTGCCGACGCCGTTCCGGCAGCCGTGGTCACTACCCTCGAACTGGCATCCCGACTGCCGGATGGCACGCCATCGGTTCTCGTGGATGCCATCCCCCCGCACACGCACGAAGTCTCCGACACTCGGGTCGATCCACGCAATCCCGCCTATGTGATCTACACCTCTGGTTCGACGGGCCGTCCCAAGGGGGTGGTGGTTCCCCATTCGGGAATTGTCAACCGCCTGCTGTGGATGCGGCACACGTATCCGCTCGCGCCAGGTGATTCGGTCGTACAGAAGACACCGTCCAGCTTCGACGTGTCGGTGTGGGAGTTCTGCTGGCCTTTGATCACCGGTGCGACCCTTGTCGTCGCACGCCCGGACGGTCACCGGGACCCGGACTATCTTGCCGACCTGATCCGGGCCGAGGGTGTCTCCACGGTCCACTTTGTTCCGTCGATGCTGCGCGCGTTCCTCGCCAGTACGTCAGCGGCATCGTGTTCGGGACTGCGTCGCGTGTTGTGCAGCGGCGAGGCGCTACCCGCTGACCTCGCTGAGCTTTTTCACACGACGTTGCCCACGGTGGAGTTGCACAACCTGTACGGGCCGACCGAGGCATCGGTCGATGTGACCTCTCACCGCAGTGTTCCCGATATTCGGACAACTACTGTCCCTATTGGACGACCGGTGTGGAACACGGCGATGTATGTGCTCGACCGTCAGCTACGGCCGGTCCCGCCTGGCGTGGCCGGTGAGCTGTACATCGCGGGTGACCAACTCGCTCGTGGCTACCTCGGCAGGCCAGGGCTCACCGCGTCCAGGTTTGTCGCCGACCCGTACGGTCCGGCGGGTTCGCGGATGTATCACACCGGTGACATCGCCAGGCACGATCGCGAGGGTGTCCTGGAGTATGTCGGCCGCGCGGACGATCAGGTCAAACTGCGAGGTCTGCGCATCGAACCCGGTGAGATCGAAGCTGTCCTCACCACGCATGACAGCGTGCGGGATGCCGCGGTGGCCGTCCGCGACAATCATCTTGTCGGGTATCTGGTCGGGGTTTCCGACACTGACGCCGTGCGCGACCACGCCGCTGCCGTGTTGCCTGATTTCATGGTGCCGAACGTCTTCCTGACGCTGGACGCGCTTCCACTGACCCCCAGCGGCAAACTTGATCGCAAAGCCCTGGCCACAGCGGAAATGTACGCGCCACGTCCCGTTCAGGCGGACCAGTCGCAGCCTCGGACAGCCCGCGAGCGCCTGCTCTGCGAACTTGTCGCCGAGGTGTTGCGCGTGCCCGAGGTTGGTCCCGGCGACCGGTTCTTCGCCATCGGCGGCGACAGCATCCAAGCGATCTCGCTGGTCGGCCGTGCCCGCGCGGCAGGCTTGGAGTTCACCCCACGTGAGGTGTTCGAACAGCAGACCCCGACCGGACTTGCCGCTGTGGCAAGGGAAATGGTCACGGCGACCGCGGCGACAGACGGGATCGGCCTCGTCCCGGCGACACCGATCATGGAATGGTTGCGCTCGCGGGGGGAGTCGGTAAGCCGATTCAGCCAGACCGTGCTCGTCCAAACTCCGCCCGGGGCCGACGAGGACACGATGACTTCCGCTTGGCAGAGCGTCATCGACCAGCACGACGCGCTTCGCGCCCGGCTGGTCCGGTGGTCGGAGGCTCCGTGGCAGCTCGACATCCCACCTGCGGGCACACTCGACGCCGCCGCACTGCTGCGCCGGATCGACATCACCGATCTGCCCCCACACGCCGTCACGCCGATCATCGACGCGGAAACCCGCGCGGCGCAGGACAAGCTCGACCCTGACGCGGGCGCGATGCTTCTGGTGACCTGGCTCGACGCCGGGCCCGACGCTCCGGGGCGCTTGTTGTGCACCGCACACCACCTCGTGATCGACGGTGTGTCCTGGCGCATCCTGCTCGCCGACCTGGCACAGGCGTATGCCGCTCATGCCAAGGGAACGACGCCCGCGCTGCCTGCCGTTCGCGTGTCTGTGCGCGGCCATGCCCTGCGCCAGGCCGACCGCGCGAGCGAGCTAGGCGACCAACTCGACAGGTGGACCGCCGTGCTCGACCAAGACGACCAGTTCCCGCTGTCCCGACC
>JALZNB010000602.1 GCA_030857905.1 Actinomycetota bacterium | reverse complement strand
GCGCGGGCATCCTGCTGCAACTGCCCGATGAGCTGCTGCGCGAGGTCACCGATTTCGCGCTGCCGGAGCCGGACGAGCGCGGTCACGCCTACGCGACGGGAATCGCCTTTCTCCCCGCGGACGTCGCCGAGCGCGCGGCGGCGGTGACCCGCATCGAGCACATCGCCAAGGAGGAGGGCCTGACAGTCCTTGGCTGGCGCGATGTCCCGGTCGATCCGGCCGGACTGGGTCCCACGGCCCGCTCGGTCATGCCGCATTTCGCCATGCCCTTTCTGACCGGTGACGGCGACACCGGAATCGACCTCGACCGCCGCGTGTTCTGCCTGCGCAAGCGCGTCGAAGGAGCGGGTGAGGTCTACTTCTCGTCGCTGTCATCGAGGACGATCGTCTACAAGGGAATGCTGACCACCGCCCAGGTCCCGCTCTTCTTCCCCGATCTCACCGACGAACGCCTGAGCAGCGCCATCGCGATCGTGCACAGTCGCTTCTCCACCAACACGTTTCCGTCGTGGCCCCTGGCGCACCCGTTCCGTTACGTCGCCCACAACGGCGAGATCAACACCGTCCGAGGCAATCGCAACCGGATGCGGGCCCGCGAGGCGCTGCTCGAATCCGACCTCATCCCCGGCGATCTGACCAGGCTGTTCCCCATCGTCGACCCGGAGGGCTCGGACTCGGCGTCCTTCGACGAGGTGCTCGAACTGCTCCACCTCGGTGGCCGCTCGCTGCCGCACGCGGTGTTGATGATGATCCCCGAGGCGTGGGAAAACCACTCCACGATGGACCCGAAACAGCGGGCGTTCTATCGGTTCCACTCCAGTCTGATGGAGCCGTGGGACGGCCCGGCGTGTGTCACGTTCACCGACGGCACCCTGGTCGGTGCCGTGCTCGACCGCAACGGCCTGCGTCCGGCCCGCTGGTGGCACCTGGCCGACGACCGGGTCGTCCTGGCCAGCGAGACCGGGGTGCTCGACGTGCCGCCCGCCGATGTGGTGGCCAAAGGGCGACTGCGACCCGGCCGAATGTTCCTCGTGGACACCGAAGCGGGCCGGATCGTGGACGACGACGAGGTCAAGGCCGAACTCGCCGACGCCCTTCCCTACGCCGAGTGGCTGCACGCGGGCCTGCTGGAGATCGCCGATTTACCCGACCGCGAGCACGTCGTGCAGACCCACGAATCCGTGCTGCGCAGGCAGCTCACCTTCGGCTACACCGAGGAAGAGCTCAAGATCCTGCTCACGCCGATGGCGGTCAACGGCGCGGAGCCGATCGGCTCGATGGGCACCGACACCCCGCCCGCCGCGTTGTCACAGCGCCCTCGGCTGCTCTACGACTACTTCAAGCAGAATTTCGCGCAGGTGACCAACCCGCCGCTGGACGCGATCCGCGAGGAGATCGTCACCTCGGTGCAGCGCATCATGGGTCCGGAGCAGAACCTGCTCGAACCCGGCCCGGCGTCGTGCCGCCACATCCAGCTCCCGTACCCGGTGATCGACAACGACGAGCTGGCGAAGCTCATCCACGTCAACGACGACGGCGACCTCCCCGGCTACGCCTGCACTGTCCTGTCCGGACTGTACGAAGTGGATGGCGACAGCGAGGCGTTGGCCTCGGCGATCGGGCGGGTGCGGCGCGAGGCGTCGGAGGCGATCGAGGCCGGGGCGCGCATCCTGGTGCTCTCCGACCGCGATTCCGATCACCGGATGGCGCCGATCCCGTCCCTGTTGCTCGTCTCCGCCGTCCATCACCACCTCGTCCGCACCAAGGAGCGGCTGCGTGTCGCGCTGGTGGTGGAGACCGGGGACGCGCGTGAGGTGCACCATGTCGCGCTGCTGTTGGGTTATGGCGCGGCCGCGGTCAACCCGTATCTCGCCTTCGAGACCATCGAGGACCTGATCGCCCAGGGCGCCATCACCGGCGTGGAGCCCGCGACCGCGATCCGGCGCTACGTCACGGCACTGGTCAAGGGTGTCCTCAAAATCATGTCCAAGATGGGCATCTCGACCGTGGGCGCCTACACCGCCGCCCAGGTCTTCGAGGCATTCGGCCTCGCCAACGACCTGCTCGCCGAGTACTTCACCGGCACCACATCGAAACTCGGTGGTGTCGGCCTCGACGTGCTCGCCCGCGAGGTGCGGACCCGGCACCGCAGGTCGCACCCGGAGAACCCGACCGACCACGTCCACCGGCGCCTCGAAGTAGGTGGCGAGTACGCCTACCGGCGTGAGGGCGAACTGCATCTGTTCACTCCCGAAACCGTTTTCCTCTTGCAGCACGCCACGAAGACCGGCCGCGAAGAGGTCTATCGGGCCTACGCCGCCGAGGTGGAGCGGCTCAACCGGGAAGGTGGCGCGCTGCGCGGGATGTTCGCCCTGCGCACCGGAGTTCGCGCCCCGATCCCGTTGGCGGAGGTCGAGCCGGTCGAGTCGATTCTCGCCCGGTTCAACACCGGTGCCATGTCGTATGGCTCGATCTCGGCGGAGGCGCACGAGACGCTGGCGATCGCGATGAACCGGATCGGCGGCCGTTCCAACACCGGCGAGGGCGGCGAGGATGCCGACCGCCTGCACGATCCGCGGCGGCGCTCGGCGATCAAACAGGTCGCGAGTGGACGGTTCGGTGTCACCAGCGAGTACCTGGTCAACGCCGACGACATCCAGATCAAGATGGCCCAGGGCGCCAAACCCGGTGAGGGTGGCCAACTTCCGCCGAACAAGGTCTATCCGTGGATCGCCCGCACGCGACACTCGACGCCCGGCGTCGGCCTGATCTCGCCGCCGCCGCACCACGACATCTACTCCATCGAAGACCTCGCGCAACTCATCCACGATCTGAAGAACGCCAACGAGAACGCGCGCATCCACGTCAAGCTCGTCAGTGAACTCGGCGTCGGCACGGTCGCGGCGGGCGTGTCGAAGGCCCACGCGGATGTCGTGCTGATCTCCGGTCACGACGGCGGAACCGGCGCGGCGCCGCTGAACTCGCTCAAGCACGCGGGCACCCCGTGGGAGATCGGGCTCGCCGAGACCCAGCAGACGTTGCTGCTCAACGGGTTGCGCGACCGGATCACCGTCCAGGTCGACGGCGCGATGAAGACCGGCCGAGACGTCATCGTCGCCGCGCTCCTCGGTGCCGAGGAGTACGGTTTCGCCACCGCGCCGCTGGTCGTCGCGGGTTGTGTGATGATGCGGGTGTGCCACCTGGACACCTGCCCGGTGGGTGTGGCGACCCAGAACCCGGTGCTGCGCGAGCGCTACACCGGACAGGTCGAGCACGTGGTCAACTTCTTCCGGTTCATCGCCGAGGAAGTCCGCGAGCACCTGGCCGCACTGGGACTGCGCACGCTCGATGACGCGATCGGGCACGCTGAACTGCTCGACGTGGACGACGCCGTCGCGCACTGGAAGACCCAGGGGCTCGACCTGACGCCGATGTTCGCCGTTCCGCTGACCCGCTACGGTTCCGCTCGCCGTCGCACCCGCGCCCAGGACCACGGACTCGACGACACTCTCGATCGGACATTGGTGCGACTGTCCGAGGCCGCGCTTCGAGACGCGCTTCCGGTGCGGGTGGACTTGCCGGTGCGTAACGTGAATCGGACCGTCGGCACGCTGCTCGGCGCCGAGGTGACGCGCAGGTTCGGTGGCGCCGGATTGCCCGACGACACCATCCACATCGGACTCACCGGTTCGGCGGGTCAGTCGTTGGGCGCGTTCCTACCCGCGGGCATCACCATCGACCTCGTCGGCGACGCGAACGACTACGTGGGCAAAGGTCTGTCCGGTGGCCGGATCATCGTGCGGCCACACCCCGACGCCAGGTTCGCCGCCGAGCGGCAGGTGATCGCGGGCAACGTCATCGCCTATGGGGCCACCGGCGGCGAGGTGCTGCTGCGCGGCCGCGTGGGTGAGCGGTTCGGTGTGCGCAACTCGGGTGCGGTGATCGTCGCCGAAGGTGTCGGCGACCACGCGTTCGAGTACATGACCGGGGGCCGGGCCGTCGTTCTCGGCCCGACCGGCCGCAATCTCGCCGCGGGCATGTCCGGCGGTATCGCCTACGTGCTGAACCTCGATCCGGCACAGGTCAATCACGACATGGTGGAGTTGCAGAGCCCTGCCGCCGAGGATCTCCGCTGGCTGCGCGAGATCGTGTCCCGCCACCACGAGGGCACCGGGTCGGCGGTCGCGGCGTCGCTGCTGGGCGACTGGACCCGGCGCGCGGCCGCGTTCACCAAGGTCATGCCGCGCGACTATCAGCGCGTCCTGCGCGCGGCCCGCATCGCCAGGGCCGAGGGGCGCGACGAGGACGAGGCGATCATGGAGGCATCCCGTGGCTGACCCGAGTGGATTCCTCAAGCACTCCCGTCGGGACGCGCCGAAACGGCCGACCGAAGAACGGCTTTCCGACTGGAACGAGGTCTACCTCGACCAACCACCTGCCGAGCGGGACAAGCAGGTGCGGGTACAGGCGGCGCGCTGCATGGACTGCGGTGTCCCGTTCTGCCACTCGGGTTCGGCGGGTTGCCCACTGGGCAACCTGATCCCCGACTGGAACGACCTGGTGCGCCGGGGCGATTGGGCGTTCGCGTCGGATCGCCTGCACGCCACCAACAATTTCCCGGAGTTCACCGGCAGACTGTGCCCGGCCCCGTGCGAGGCCGCGTGTGTGCTGGCGATAGCGCCGGACTCCGGGGAAGCGGTGGCGATCAAGCGGGTGGAGAACGCGATCGCCGACGTGTCGTGGGAACGAGGGTTTGTCCGGCCCCGGGTGTCCACTGTGTCCTCGGGGAAGTCCGTCGCCGTCGTCGGGTCCGGCCCGGCCGGGCTCGCCGCCGCGCAGCAACTCACCCGCGCGGGCCACGACGTGACGGTCTACGAACGCGATGACCGTCTCGGGGGACTGCTGCGCTACGGCATCCCCGAGTTCAAGATGGAGAAGAAGCTCCTCGACCGCAGACTCGCGCAGTTGCGCGCCGAAGGCACCCGGTTCGTCACCGGCTGCGAGGTCGGTGGTGACGGGCTGTCGGTCGACCTGCTGCGCGAGCGGTATGACGCGGTCGTGCTGGCGGTCGGCGCGCTGCGCGGTCGGGACGTACCCGACCTGCCCGGACGCGAGTTGCGTGGCGTGCACCTGGCCATGGACCATCTCGTGCCCGCGAACCGGGAGTGCGAGGGCGACGGACCCGCCGCGATCGATACGCGCGGCAAGCACGTCGTGATCATCGGCGGCGGTGACACCGGCGCCGACTGCTACGGGACCGCGATGCGCCAGGGCGCCGCGGGCGTCACCCAACTCGACCAGTACCCGATGCCTCCCACCGCTCGCGACAACGACCGGTCCCCATGGCCGGTGTGGCCGTGGATTCTGCGTACCTACGCCGCACACGAAGAAGGTGGCGAACGCCGGTTCGCCGTCGCCGTCGACCGCTTCGTCGGGGACTCGGACGGCAACCTCACCTCCGTGCACCTGCGTGAGGTCGAGGTCAGCCGCGACCGGGAGACCGGGCTGCGCCAAGTCATGCCGATCGGCGACGAGGTGCACGTGCTCCGCGCCGATGTGGTGTTGTTGGCCATCGGATTCGAGGGCGTGGAACCGATGCCGCTACTCGATGGCCTGGGCCTCACCCTGACCTCGCGGGGAACCGTCTCCTGTGGCTCCGACTGGCAGACCACGTCCCCGGACGTCTTCGTCTGCGGCGACGCGCATCGAGGCGCGTCCCTGGTGGTGTGGGCGATCGCGGAGGGGCGCTCGGTCGCGCACGCGGTCGACGCGCACCTCACCGGCGCCTCGGATCTCCCCGCCCCGGTGCATCCCACGGCGCTGCCGCTCGCCGTGCTCTGACCTGGAGCGCTTGCACATGAAGCGCGCGAGGTGAAGACCCTGGTCACCGCTCGGGGCACGATCACGCTCAGCCCGCCAGCCACTTCGACGTCCCAACCACGGCGTGTGAGGTGGCCGGGCAGTGGTCCGTCACGGGCGTGCGACCGGTGGTCTGCCACAGCGCCACTCCTGGCGGCCCACTGCGGTGGCAACCGGTCTATTAGCCCGCCCGTGACGGCCGCGTCGGTCCGTCGTGAAACACTGCCTCGGGTGAGCGAGCAGGATGATCTGAAGAAGATGGCGCTGGTCAACTACGGCCACTTCACCTCGATGCGGGTGGATCGTGGACGAGTCCGTGGGCTGGCCAGACACCTGGAACGGCTCGACCGCGACGCCCGCGTGGTGTTCGGCGGCGGGCTGTCGGAAGACCGGATCCGGGCGGCGATCCGGGCCGCCGTGCGGGACCAGACCGAACCGGTGTACGCCCGTGCCAGCGTTTTCGCCCCCGCCTTCGACGTGCGCACGCCTGAGGTCGACGTCGACCCGGAGGTGCTGGTGACAACCGGCGCGCTCCCCGCGGCCGACGCACCGCCGTTGCGGCTGCGCACCGCGGGTTACCAGCGCGACCTGCCGCAGGTGAAACACGCGGGCACGTTCGGCCTGTTCTACCAGCGCAGGCTCGCTCGCCAAGCGGGCTACGACGATGTGCTGTTCGTCAACCAGGACGGCCAGGTGTGTGAGGGCTCCACATGGAACGTCTGCTTCCTTGAGGGCGACAAGGTCGTCTGGCCCAGTGCGCCGGTGCTGCCCGGTATCGCGATGGGTCTCATCCAGAGCGGCCTGACCCGCGCGGGGCGGCCGTACGAGGTTCGCCCGGTCTCCAGCGGCGAGCTGTCGAGCTTCCGGGGCGCTTTCGCGAGCAACGCGTTGTCGCCGGTGCGTGCGATCACCGCGATCGACGACATCACCTACGAGGTCGACGAGACCGCGGCCGCGAACCTGTTGCGCTGCCATGACTCGACGCCCGAGGAAAGGGTGTGACGGGTTTCCACGGCTTCGGCGAGTACGCCATCGACTTCTACGATGGCCTGCTCGCCGACAACTCGAAGTCCTACTGGGATGCCAACAAGGCGACCTACGACTCCGACGTGCGCGTGCCGATGCAGGCGCTGCTCAAGGAGCTGGAGCCGGAGTTCGCCACCGATTTCGGTACGGCCAAGATCTTCCGCCCGTTCCGCGATGTCCGTTTCGCCAAGGACAAGACGCCGTACAAGACGCGGTGCGGAGCGGTCATCGAGCCTGGCCGAGGTGGCGGCGCCTACTACGTCGAGGTCGGCCCGGACGGTCTGCGGGTGGGCGGCGGCTGTTTCCACATGGCCGCCGACCAGCTCGCCCGGTACCGCGCCGCGGTCGCCGAGGAGATCCACGGCGACGCGCTGCGTGGATTGCACGCCGGGCTGCGACGACAGGGCTGGGAGCTGCTGGGCGATCGACTGAGCACCAGCCCACGCGGGTACTCCAAGGACCACCCCCGAATCGACCTGCTGAGATACCGCTCGACCTACGCCGTGCGCGTCTGGGAACCCGACGACACGCTGCACGAGGCAGGCACGCTCAAGCGTGTGCGCACGGCGTGGCGCCAAGTGCGCGCGTTCAACGAATGGGCCCGCGATCACGTCGGAACCAGCGACCTTCCCCGCCGATGAGTGACGCGGGGGCGAACACTCTGAATCGAATCCGTACTTACTCGCGGGTACATCCTGATCGGTACAGCGATCGGGGCTAAGCTCGATAAACGTGAGCCGACGCGCGAAGATCGTTTGTACGATGGGTCCCGCCACCGCCACCGCGGAACGGGTGGCCGAGCTGGTGGCGGCTGGCATGGACGTGGCGAGGATGAACTTCAGCCACGGCAGCCACGGCGACCACAAGCAGGTATACGACCTCGTTCGCAGCGCGGGCGACGCGGTGGGCAGAGCGGTCGGCGTCCTCGCCGACCTCCAGGGCCCCAAGATCCGACTCGGCACGTTCGCCAACGGCCCGGTCGAGTGGAACACCGGCGACGTCGTGCGGATCACCGTCGAAGACGTGGCGGGCACACACGACCGTGTCTCCACGACATACAAGGGCCTGGCCGACGACGCGAAAGCGGGCGACCGACTGCTCGTCGACGACGGCAAGGTCGGCCTGACCGTCACCGAGATCGACGGCCAGGACGTCGTCTGCGAGGTCACCGAGGGTGGCCCGGTGAGCAACAACAAGGGCCTCTCGCTGCCCGGCATGAACGTCTCGGTGCCCGCGATGTCGGAAAAGGACATCGAGGACCTCGAATTCGCGCTGCTCCTCGGCGTCGACTTCATCGCGCTGTCCTTCGTCCGTTCGCCCGCCGACATCGACCTGGTGCACCAGGTGATGGACCGGGTGGGCCGCGGGCGGCTGCCGGTGATCGCCAAGTTGGAGAAGCCGGAGGCGGTCGACAACCTTGAGGCGATCGTGCTCGCCTTCGACGGGGTGATGGTCGCCCGTGGTGACCTCGGCGTCGAACTGCCGCTCGAACAGGTGCCGCTGGTGCAGAAGCGAGCGATCCAGATCGCCAGGGAGAACGCCAAGCCGGTCATCGTGGCCACTCAGATGCTCGACTCGATGATCAACAACTCGCGGCCGACCAGGGCCGAGGCATCCGATGTGGCCAACGCGGTGCTCGACGGCGCCGACGCGTTGATGCTCTCCGGCGAGACCAGCGTCGGGCGCTATCCCATCGAGACAGTCCAGACGATGAGCCGCATCGTGGAGGCGGTCGAGGCCGACACCCTCACCGTCCCGCCGCTGACCCACGTCCCGCGCACCAAGCGCGGCGTCATCTCCTACGCGGCCAGGGACATCGGCGAGCGGCTCAACGCCAAGGCCCTCGTCGCCTTCACCCAGTCCGGCGACACCGTGCGCCGCCTCGCGCGGCTGCACACCCGGCTGCCGCTGCTGGCGTTCACCCCGGAGGCGAGCGTGCGCAGCCAGCTCGCGCTGACCTGGGGCACCGAGACGTTCCTGGTGCCGAAGGTCGACTCGACCGACCAGATGGTCCGCCAGGTCGACATCTCGATGCTGTCCATCGGCCGCTACCAGACCGGGGACCTCGTGGTGATCGTCGCGGGTTCCCCGCCGGGCACGGTCGGCTCGACTAACCTCATCCGCGTGCACCGGCTCGGCGAGGAGGACCACGCCTGAGTCCTCTGTGGCCGGTGCGGGGAAGGACCTGTGATGACCGAAGCAGCCCGACATGCCGCGGTGGGCCAGGTTCCCCCGGACTCCCCGGTCGGTGTGGACGGTGTCCCCTATGGACAGCCCGTCCTCGACCGGCTCGTGGCGTTGCTCGACCTGGAGAGGATCGAGGAGAACATCTTCCGCGGCGTGAGCCCGAAGCACTCCCCGGTCCGGGTCTTCGGCGGCCAGGTCGCCGGACAGGCGCTCGTGGCGGCCGGGCGGACCGTGCCGCCGGAGCGCGGAGTGCACTCGCTGCACGCGTACTTCATCCGAGGCGGCGACCCGAGCGTCCCGATCGTCTACGACGTGGACCGGATTCGCGACGGGCGCTCGTTCACCACCCGCCGGGTGGTCGCCATCCAACACGGCAAAGCGATCTTCTCCCTCTCGGCGTCGTTCCAGTCGGTGGAGAAGGGGGTCTCGCACGCGGAGAAGATGCCCTCGGTGCCGGACCCGGAAACGCTGCCCACGCACGGGGAACTGCTGACACCGGAGTTGAAGCGCACGTTCGGCGCGTTCGCCGAGCGGCCCCGCCCGATCGACGTTCGGTACGTGAGCGAGCCGCCGTGGCTTTCCCGGGAGACCGGGCCACGGGACGCGCGCAGCCAGGTGTGGATGCGGGCCGACGGGACATTGCCCGATGACCCGCTCCTGCAGGTGTGTGTGCTGGCCTACGCCTCGGACATGACGCTGTTGGACGCGGTCCTGGCCCGGCACGGGGTGTACTGGGGAACCGACAACGTTCTCGGCGCGAGTCTTGACCACGCGATGTGGTTCCACCGGCCGTTTCGCGCTGACGAGTGGGTGCTTTACGACTGTGTGTCGCCCAGCGCGTCGGGCGGACGGGGGTTGGCCACCGGCCGATTCTTCACCCAGGACGGAAAGTTGATCGCCACCGTCGTCCAGGAAGGACTGATTCGCATCTCCGCGCCGCCCGAATCGGGACACGACGGATAACTCGGAGCGCGCGGGGTTGTGGCTGTAGGGTAAGGGTGGGGTTGTGGTTGGGGTCTTGCCTCGACCGTCGGAACGACACGCTCTAGCGGAGTGCGGTCGTCCGACCGAGACGCGGGGGAGTTCCGCGCCTCACATCTTCAGTGGTTCCACCGGCTGGTCCTCGGTCACCAGCAGGCACAGATGCGCCGTCAGGTATGCCCGACACGGCGCGGGCGCTCGCCCGAACAGTCGTGTTCGGCAGGTGGGACACCGTCCATTCTCGTCCGGGCGGTGCTCGTCCAGCAATGCCTGGAGCGCGGTGACCACCCGGGGAAGCTCCGTCCGGATGACGTCATCGCCCGCCTGGGCGCGTCGGCTGAGATCGTCGAGGTGGCCACGCAGCGAGTTTTCCATGTGTCCGAAGATCGACTCGCTCACTCATGACCTCCTGTGGGGTAGCGGGTTCTCTTCGGCGCGGGACTCAAGTCGGGGACCGATTCGGCCGAAGAATGCAGCGGTACCCCGCTCGCGAACACTTCGTGAGAGGAAGAATGCGGCCTGCCAACCGCATTCTGCAAGTTGCACCACTCGAACGGGTGACGGATGTTAGCTGTTTACCGACTCCGCGGCGTACTCGGCCAACCGTCCCTTGTGTTCGACCGTGATTCCCCTTAAGACTTGACCGGACGCTCACACGCTGCCCACGCGGCCGTCCCTGCCGCAGGCCGGGCGCTGGGTAGATGTGCGGCCAAGACCGCCCAAGCCGCCGGAACTCCGGCGGGCGCCCCTGGGCGGACCATCGGTGTGGGCCAGAAACGAGGTGAACCCCATGACGCGAGGTCACAGCCCGACAGTGCGCCGTCGACGACTCGCCAGTGAACTGCGTCGATTCCGTGAGGTGGCGAACCTGACCATCGAGGAGGTCGGGGAGAAACTGGAGTGTTCGGCCTCGAAGATCAGTCGAATCGAGACCGGTCATGTCGGTGTCAACCCCCGTGATGTGCGCGATCTGCTCCAGCTGTACGGAATCGACGAGAACAAGCGCGAGGCCTTGGTGCACCTGGCCAGGCAGGCGCGGCAGAAGGGCTGGTGGCACGCCTACACCGAGGTGTTCACCGGGTCCTTCGTCGGCCTGGAAGCCGAGGCGACGTCGCTGCACACCCACCAGGCGTTGCTCGTGCCCGGTCTGTTGCAGACCGAGGACTACACCAGAGCTGTCATTCGGGCGATTCGCCCGGATGCCGAGGAGGCCGAAATCGATAAGCGGGTGAACGGCAGGCTGGTCCGCCAGCGGCTGCTCACCGACCCGCACCCGCCCCAGTACTGGGCGGTCATCGACGAGGCCGTGCTGTACCGCGTGACCGGTGGACCCGAGGTGATGCGCGCGCAGCTCACCCGGCTCGTCGAGGCGGCGATGATGCCCAACGTGACGTTGCAGGTCGTTCCCTTCTCGGCCGGGGCGCACGCGGGCATGGAGGCGCCGTTCCTGATTCTGGGATTCCCGGAACAGGCGGATCCTGATGTCGTCTACGTCGAGAACACCACATCGGGCGTTTATCTCGAACAACCATCCGATGTGCACCGGTACACGTTGATGTTCGACCACTTGCGCGCGACGGCGTCACCTCCCGATGACACCGTCGAACTGGTCTCCCGGGCGGCCGAACGGTTGCTCGGAAATACTGACAAATACGAAAGGGGCGGGGCGTGACCGTTTCTGGCCTGGCAAGCGCCGAATGGCGCAAGAGCAGCCGCAGTGGTGCAGGCAACGACTGTGTGGAGCTCGTCGTCGGGAGAAGTGGCGCCGCGATTCGTGACTCCAAGAACGCGGATCACGGGCACCTGGCGTTCGCGGATATCGGATGGCACGCCTTTGTCGGCGCGGTGAAGGGTGAGCGCCTAGCCGCTCGATGAGTGGGTATGCGCTCATCACCTGGGGCATTGGTTCCCGCTGGGGCCACGGCGCTGACCGTCGTGGCCCCGACTGCCCTTACTTCGCCCTCATCTCGCCTTACGGGCCTGAGGTAAGGGTTTCACCGCCACACACGACGTGATCGTCCGATGTCCGGCCCGCGGCCTCAGCCGCATTCTCATCCTCGTCGGCACAACACGAGGAGATGACAGTGATGGAGTGGACCACCGAGGCCGTTCGCGCCGAGGTCGGCTATCGCCGCAACGGCACCAGGGATTGCACCAGCAGGCTGCACCTGCGTGATGTCGAACGGACCACCCTCGCCTGGTGGCAGCGTCTCGGACGGCACCGTCCGACAGGCCGCGTGGAGGCCCGGCACACCGCTTGAGGTGTGCGAACATGCAGGACATGCCGCGTCTGGGTTCGGGAATCCCATTGGTCGCGCGCACCCGCGAACTGCGCGGGTTGCGCGCGAGCTTCGACGGCGTCGTCGCGGGCAAGGCGGCGGCGGTGTTGCTCGCGGGCGACGCCGGGGTCGGCAAGACCAGGATGACCGAGGAGATCGCCGCCTTCGCGGACGACGCGGGAGCCTGGGTGCTCACCGGACGTTGTCTCGACGCCGGGGAGACCGGACTGCCGTATCTCCCGATCGCCGAGGCGCTGGCCAGGGTGCGTGAGCGGGTGGCGACGTGGCCGGGGCTGGGCAGGCTCTTTCCCGAGGTGGCGTTGCCGGTCCGGCTCGAGACGGGTCGGCAGACCTCCGGGATGGCGAATTCGATGTTGGGCCCGCGTTCCGAACAGGACATCGGGCAGTTGCGGCTCTTCGACGCCGTGCACGGTGTGTTGGGGGAACTGGCCGAGGAAGCACCCGTGGTGCTCGTTCTGGAAGACCTGCACTGGGCGGACGCGTCGACCCGCAGCCTGGTGTCGTTCCTGTTGTCGCGCTTGCGTTCCCAGCGGCTGCTGATCGTCGGCACCTACCGGGGCGACGATCTGCACCGGCGTCATCCGTTGCGTCCGCTGCTCGCCGAGTTGATGCGACTGCCACAGGTCGAGCGAGTGCTGTTGACGCCCTTCGGAAAGGCCGACGCGCGCGCGTTCGTCGCCGCGCTGTCCGAAGACCGGTTGGCCGAGCCGGTGCTGCGGGAGGTCGCCAGCCGTTCGGAGGGCAACGCGTTCTTCGCCGAGGAACTGCTCGCCGCCTACGCCGACGGGGGCGTGGGCATCCCGGCGACCCTGGTCGACGTGCTGCTGACCCGCATCGAGCGGCTCAGCCCCGCCGCGCAAGGCGTGGTGCGGGTCGCCTCCGTCGCGGGACGCCGGGTGCCTGACCCCCGATTGCGCGCGGTCGCCGCGCTCGGTGACGCGCAGGTCGAAGAGGCGCTGCGCGAAGCGGTGCAACACCACGTGCTCGTGCCGGGAGACGGCGACGTCTACGCGTTCCGGCACGCCCTGCTGCGTGAGGCGGTCTACGGGGACCTGCTTCCCGGCGAGCGGGTACGCCTACACGCCGCGTACGCGCGCGAACTGGCCGATCGCGATGGCGAACGCGGGGCCGCGGCGGCGCTGGCACATCACAGCATGGAAAGCAACGACCTGCCGCGCGCGCTGGCCGCCTCGATCGCGGCGGGTGTGGAGGCCGAACGGCTGGGCGCTCCCGCCGAGTCGTTGACCCACCTGGAGCGGGCGCTGAGGTTGTGGAACGCGGTCGGCGAGGATCAGCGGCCCGAGGGCATCGATGAACTGCGGCTGCTGCGCCGGGCGTCGTGGATGGCGGGCATGTCCGGCAACCCCGAGCGCGCGATCGCGTTCGCCAGGTCGGCGGTGGCGATGTCCGCGGACAACTGTGAACCAGCGCGGGCCGCGGAGACGAACTGGCGACTCGCGCAGACGCTCTACGCCGTCGACGGCCGCGAGGACGAGTCGTTCGCCGCGATCGAACAGGCCTGGGCGCTGGTCGCCGACCAGCCCAGGAGCCGGATCGCGGCCTGGGTGCTGGCCTCCTTCGCCACGATCCTGCGGGCACGCCGCAAACCGGACGACGCCAGGATGCGTGCCGAGAGCGCGGTCGAGGTCGCCAGGGCGGTCGACGCGGGCGGCCCGGAGGCCGACGCGTTGATCACCCTCGCTCTCCTGGACGAGGCGCAGAACCTGCTCGTCGAATCCCGTGAGCGCCTGCTGACCGCGATGCGGCGGGCGGAAGAGGCCGACGTGATCACCGTCGAGCTGCGCGCCCGGTACACGCTGGCGTTGCAGTATTACGAGCATGGCGAGCTGGATGAGGCCGCACGGGCGGTCGACGGTGGCGTCGAGCGCGCCGGGGACACCGGCCTGACGTGGAGCACGTACGGCTTGGAACTCCGGGTTTTACAGGTCATCATCCGCTACGCGGGTGGCGATTGGGACGGTGCTGAGGCCGCGGCCGAACCGCCGGGCCACCGGGTGTCGGACACGGTGGCGGCGCGGCTCGCCGCGGGCGGAGCCGCTGTCACGGTCGGCAGGGGAGGCTTCGCCGAGGCCGAACGGCTGGTGACCGAACTGCGCGCCGACTGGCACCGCGATCTGCAGATCCCGTTGATGGCAGCGGGTGCGGGCGCGGAGCTCGCCGCGTGGCGGGGCAGGCCGGAGCGGGCCATCGAGTGGATCGTCGACGCCCTGGACTGGGTGAACAAGGCGGGTGCCCACTGGCTGTTGGCGAGCATTCGGTTGGCGGCGTTGGGAATCGCCGCGTGCGCGGACCTGGCGGCGGTCGCGGCGAACCGACGTGACCCCGATACCGCCCGCCAAGCCGTGATCGACGGTGCCCGGTGGGCCAACCTGGCACACAAGACCGCCGAACGCGGCAATCCGCGCACCGGTTCCCTTGGCCCGGAAGGCCGAGCGTGGCTGGCCCGCGTCGACGCGGAGCTGAGCCGACTGCGCGACGGCAACGACCCGGAGTTGTGGCGTGCCGCCGTCAACGCGTTCGGCTACGGCGCGATCTACGAGCAGGCGGTCTGTCGACGCCGCCTCGCCGAGGCGCTGTTGGCCGCTGACCGCCGCGATGAGGCCATCCCGGAACTCCGTGCGGCCGATGAGGTTTCTCGCGCGCTCAACGCGAAGCCGCTGCGCGATGCCGTGCGCAAGGCCGCACGCCGAGCCCGGGTGTCGTTGGACGCGACCGTGACTCCCAGGGACGAGGTCGACCTGTTCACGCCGAGAGAGCGGGCGGTGCTGGGGCTGGTGGCGTTGGGGCGGACCAATCGTCAGGTGGGCGACGAGCTCTTCATCAGCGAGAAGACCGTCAGTGTCCACTTGAGCCGGATCATGGCGAAGCTCGGCGCGAGCAGACGGGCGGAAGCTGTTGCTGTCGCTTATGATCGTGGCCTGCTGACCGAGAAATCGGCCTGACACCGCTAATCTGGTGCGGCACATGCGTAAGCGGTCGGTGCTCACCGCACACCAACACATCCGTGCTGCACCCGCTGGTGATGGTGTCCCCGATGTTGAGGGTCGTCCCGTCGCTAGCCGAGTGCGGGACAGCGGAAGCCACCTGAGTGCGAGTTCAGTCACCTGGCCATCAGCGACCGACCGGGCGCGGGGAGCGACGCACCCCAACATGTTCGCGAAAGCGAACGTCCCGTTCGGGTGTGACGCCCCTCATCTATCCATGTGGCGGCCGACGGGAGCGAGGGCCCGGTCGGCCGTCGCGCACCAACCGCACGGGGGACAACCGCGTTGTGCCGTCATAGCTGGCAATTGGGAACGTCTCGTTCCCGCATGGAAGTCCTCTTCACTGTGTGCGGTGGCCGGCCCGAGCGAGGGCCGGGTCGGCCACCGCAGACACGTCCGGCCATCGGTACTCCGGGCCCTCGAAGGACTCAGCGGGTCCGGTTCACCGCCTCCAGATAGCGCTCCAACGCCGTGGTCTTCCACTCCGTGAGCAGTCGTTCTCGACGCTCAGCGCCGCCGCCGATCATCGCGTCGAGTGCCAGGCCGCGGACGAGGTTGACGCTCAGCAGCATCAACGTCTCGACTTCGCTGTCGGGCACGTCGTCGTCGGCGGCCTCGCGGTAAAGCTGCAAAGTCGCGTGCCCCAGTGCTCGATCGACAGGGCGTAACGACTCGCGTAGTTCAGGGTCTGTCCGTGCGGCCACCCACAGCTCGACGGCGGCTGTCGACAACGTGCCGGAGTAGGCGGTCCACAGCAGGTCGATGCCCCGGGTCACACGCTCACGGCCGGCGGGCAACGCGGATCCGGCTGCCTTCAGCTCGCCTATGAGCTTGCCGAACAGGTGCTCCAACGCGGCTGTCATCAGCTCCGCTTTGGTGGTGAAGTGGTGCTGTTGCGCACCCCTGGACACTCCTGCCCGCGCGCAGATCTCCTGCACGGTCGTGCGGCCGTACCCCAGTTCCACCAGGCACTCGATCGTGGCTTCCAGCAGTGCCTCGCGAGTCTGTCGCGTGCGCTCCTCTTGCGTGCGGTGCGTACGCACGACTGGCGACACGTCAACGACCTCCTCCTGGGCGATGTGCGGGGCACTTTACGGATAGTTCGGGCGGCAGGTACCTTCATCCTGGAACTTACATGCAAGTCGGAATGTTTTCCTGGAGGTCAGGTCGTGGCCAACGCTCAGCGGTCCCCTTGGATGGACGAGGACCTGGACGCCTTCCGCGATCTCGCGCGGTCCTTCTGCGAGAAGGAACTGAGTCCGCACTCGGAGCGGTGGATCGAGCAGAAGCACGTCGACCGCGAGATGTGGAACAAGGCGGGCGAGGTCGGCCTGCTCTGCCTGTCCATCCCGGAGGAGTACGGCGGCGGTGGCGGCACGTTCGCCCACGAGGTCGTCCTGATCGAGGAGCAGGCACGTTCCGGCGACAGCGGTTGGGGCGTGTCGCTGCACAACGGCATCGTCGCCCACTACGTACTCGCCTACGGCACCGAGGAGCAGAAGCACGCCTGGCTGCCCAAGCTGGCCTCGGGAGAGTGGGTCGGCGCGATCGCGATGACCGAGCCGGGCACAGGTTCCGACTTGCAGAACGTCAAGACCAAAGCGATTCGGGACGGTGACGAGTACGTCGTCAACGGCTCGAAGACCTTCATCACCAACGGTGGCCAGTGCGACGTCGTCATCGTCGTCGCCAAGACCGACCCGACCAAGGGCGCGGAGGGCACTTCGCTGATCGTGGTCGAGGCCGAGCGCGCCGGGTTCCGCCGCGGTCGCCTGCTGGACAAGTTGGGCCTCAAGGCACAGGACACCGCCGAGCTGTTCTTCGACGACGTCCGCGTACCCGCCTCGAACCTGCTCGGCTCGACGGAGGGTCAGGGCTTCGTCCAGCTCATGCAGCAGCTCCCGCAAGAGCGGCTGATCATCGGCATCTCCTCGGTCATGGCCTTCGAGCTGGCGCTGCGGGAGACGCTGCGCTACACCAAGGACCGCGAGGCGTTCGGGCGTCCGGTGTTCAACTTCCAGAACACCAAGTTCACCCTCGCCGAAGTCGCCACCGAGGCCCGGATCGCGCGCCTGTTCCTCGACGACTGCATCGTCAAGCACCTCAAGGGCGAACTCGACATCCCGACGGTGGCGATGTTGAAGTGGTGGACCAGCGACCGCGCCATGAAGGCCGTGGACCAGTGCCTGCAGCTCTTCGGCGGCTACGGCTACATGAGCGAATACCCGATCTCCCGCATCTTCGCCGACCAGCGCGTGCAGATGATCTATGGCGGCACCAACGAGATCATGAAGGAAATCATCGCCCGCACGCTCTGAGCTGGAGGAAGTCGCATGGGACCGCTCGCTGGTCTGCGGGTTGTCGAGTTGGCCGGGCTGGCGCCCGCGCCGTTCGCCTGCACGGTGTTGGCCGACCTCGGGGCCGATGTCGTCCGCGTCGACCGGGCCAAGCCCGGCCTCGACGTGCTCTCGTTCCCGAACGACCCGCTGACCAGGGGGCGCCGGTGGATCGGGGTGGACGTCAAGTCACCCGAAGGACTGGACCTCGTGCTGCGGCTGGCTGACTCGGCCGACGTGCTGGTCGAGGGTTTTCGGCCGGGCGTGGCCGAGCGGATGGGCCTGGGACCCGATGTGTTGTCGGCCCGCAACCCCGGCCTGGTCTACGGCCGCATCACCGGCTGGGGGCAGGACGGCCCGCTGGCCGACGCGGCGGGCCACGACATCAACTACATCGCGATCGCGGGCGCGCTCGACCCGATCGGGCAGGCGGGCCACAAGCCCACGCTGCCGCTCAATCTGGTCGGAGACTTCGGTGGTGGCGGCCTGATGCTCGCCATGGGCATCCTGGCCGCCCTTTTCGAGCGCCAGCGTTCCGGCCGGGGTCAGGTCGTGGACGCGTCCATGGTCGATGGCGCCGCACTGCTCACCACAAGCCTGCACGGCCTGCGCGGCCTCGGCCTGTGGAACAACCCGCGCGGGGAGAACCTTCTCGACGGCGGCGCCCCGTTCTACGACACCTACGAGACCGCGGACGGCAAGTTCGTCGCGGTCGGCGCGATCGAGGGCCGCTTCTTCGCCGCGCTGGTGCGGGTTCTCGGCCTCGATGACGTTCCGGACCACATGAACCCGGCCAACTGGCCGCGACTGCGGGAGATCCTCACCGAGACGCTGCGCACCCGAACCAGGGACGAGTGGGCCAAGCTCGCGGAAGGGACCGACGCCTGCCTCAGCCCTGTCCTCACCCCGGATGAAGCCACTCGACACCCGCACAACCTCGCGCGGGGGACGTTCGCCGACATCGGTGGGGTCGTGCAGCCCGCGCCCGCGCCCAAGTTCGGCCGCACCCCGCCGGGGACGCCGGACGCGCCGCACGACGCCCGCGCCGACACTGGCGCGGTCCTGGCCGAGTTGGGCTTGTCCGAGGCGGAGATCGACCGGCTGCGCGCCGCCGCCGTCATCGCCTGATCATCCGGTGATCGGCGTACCGGATGGGCCGTGCATCTGGATGTGGCCTGGTCGACGTCGCCGCTTATCGGGCTGCGGATTGGTGTGTTCCCGAGTGGTTGTCGGACTGGACCCGTAGAGTGATCACCAGCGAGCGATAGAGCCAGTACGGGTAGGTTTCTCACCTTGGGTGCCGCCATCAGTGTGAAAATGGCGTCCATTGGGCGCACGGTGCGTCACCATAGGTGTTGGGGGCCGGTCCGATGGGCCGGGTGCGAGAGTGAAATGGAGTGAGCTGATGGACGCGAAGAAGGCCGCGATCCTGGTGGTGGTCGCGCTGTTGCTGTTCTACGTCATCACTCAGCCGACACAGGCTGCCGACGCGGTGCAGAGCCTGTTCGGGTGGTTGCGCGACGGAGCCGAGGCGATCATCACGTTCCTGAAGAACCTCTTCGTCTAGTGCGGTGAACCTCGGAGGTCGGTGCCGAGGGCGTCCGAAGACCAGTGAAAGACTTCGGCCGCCGAGGCTTCGGTAACCTCGTGGGTGTCGGCGCCCGCGATCGGTCGCGCTGGCACCACGCGGGGTGTTGATCCACAGAGGATCGCCTGTCGGTGATCTGGCGACGCGGCCGTGCCCGCAAGCCCAGGCCGCCGACCTCACCGGCGTGTTCGTCCTGGGAGTGTCCAACCGCGAGCGCGTAGCGCCTGCCCGTTCACCAACGTGGGGTGGACGAGGCTTCTCGGGAATCGTGAGAACAGTCGCCCGCCAAGGCTTGCCGATCCTTGCCGAGGCCCGCGGCGCGGGCAAGTCCTGCCGCGAACATCGTCCCATCGGCTGACATTCGGCTGAACTCCCGGCTGTCACGGAACTTTCCCGAGATCCTGGACGTACTACGGGTGTTCGCCGCGATCATGGTGTCCGATCGTGGTGACGC
>JALZNB010000576.1 GCA_030857905.1 Actinomycetota bacterium | reverse complement strand
CAGGGCATCACCGCGTTCGTGGTCCCCCGCTCCAGCGAGGGCCTCACCGGCGACACCCTCGACCTGCTCGCACCGCACCCCGTCGGGCGGCTGCGGTTCACCGACGTCGTCGTCACCCCCGACCAGGTGCTCGGCGAACGTGATCACGGCTGGGCGCTGGCGATGCGCACCCTCGACATGTTCCGGCCCAGCGTGGGCGCGTTCGCGGTCGGCATGGCACAGGCGGCACTCGACTCCGCTGTCGCGCACGCGGCCAAGCGTCACGCGTTCGGCAAGTCCCTGTCCTCCTTCCAGGGCATCTCTCATCAGCTCGCCGATGTGGCGACCCGGCTGCACGCGGCCAGGCTGTTGGTGCGGGACGCGGCGGCGGCCTACGACGAGACGCCGGGGCAGACCGGACACCTCTCGGCGATGGCGAAACTGTTCGCCACCGAGACCGCGCAGCAGGCCGTCGACCTCGCGATCCAGGTCCACGGCGCCCGGGCACTCGAACGCGGGCACCCGCTGGAGCACCTCTACCGGGAGGTCCGCGCGCCGCGCATCTACGAGGGGGCGTCGGAGATCCAGCGGGAGATCATCGCCAGGGCGCTCTTCCGCTGAACTGTCGGTCCCCGCTGCGACCATCGGGCCATGACGGACGAGGCGTTCTGGCAGGTGATCGGACGGGCGGTCGAGCAGCCGGGTGACTCGGTGGAGCGCGCCGAATGGGTGGCCGAGGAGCTGACCCGGCTGCCGGTCGCGCAGATCGCCGAGTTCCACCGGCGGCTCGTCGCCGCCCGCGTCCACGCCGACACCTGGGCGGTGCGGGCCGCGACCAGGGTGATCTTCGACGGTTACCGCACCGACGACACCTACTGGGCGTTCCGGCTGTGGCTGCTGATCCTGGGCCGCGAGACCTTCGAGCGTGTCGTGGCCGCGCCGGACACACTCGCCGACGTGGCCGAGTTACGTGCTCTCGCGAACGTGCCGATGAGCGAATGGGCCGACGCGGACTGGCCGGAGTGGTCGAGCATCGAGGACGCCGCTCCGCAGGCCCACCTTGAGGTGACCGGCCAGGAATGGGTCACCGACGAGGCCAACGAGGACAACACCGATGAGGAATGGGACGTCGCCGACACCCCGGCGAGACTTCCCAGGTTGAGCGCGCTGTTCGCGGACAGGGGCAACCGGGGTACGGGGGAAGTCAGAAGCGGGTGAACGTTGTTACCGTGGAGTGGTGAACGTCGAGGTGACCCCGCTGCCCGGGATAGGCACACGTCAGGACTTCGTCTCCCGATCCGGGCGACGAGTCGGAGTCATCACCTACCGCGACGGGCATTTCGACCTGATCGTCTCGAAGGAGGAAGACCCCGACGCGTGCGTCGCCTCGATCCCGCTCACCCTGGAGGAATCGGGTGCGCTGGCCAATCTGCTCGGCGCACCGCACCTGGTCGCGCAGCTCGAAGCGCAGCAGCGTGAGGTCACCGGGGTCAACACCCGCCAGCTCCCGGTCGCCCAGGGCTCGCCGTATGTGAACCGCACCCTCGGCGACACGGCGCTGCGCACCCGCACGGCCGTGTCGGTCGTCGCTGTTGTGCGCGACGGCACCGTGCACCCCTCACCGCGCCCCGATTTCGTGTTCGCCGCGGGCGACATGCTGGTGACGGTCGGCACCGCGGACGGTATCGCGCAGGCTGTCGACGTCCTCGAGCACGGCTGAGCCACAGGAAGACACACAGTTGCACAACACCGCCATCTCCCTCATCGAACTGGGGGCGGTCTTCTTCGGTCTGGGCCTGCTCGGCAGGCTGGCCTGGCGGATCGGCATCTCCCCCATCCCGCTCTACCTCGTCGGCGGTCTCGCCTTCGGCTCCGGCGGCCTCATCCCCCTGGAAGGCATCGAGGGGTTCGCCGAGTTGGGGGGCGAGATCGGCGTCATCCTGCTTCTGTTGCTGCTCGGCCTGGAGTACTCGGCCACCGAGCTGGTGACGGGCCTGCGGCGCTCGTGGCCCGCGGGGCTGCTCGACATCGTCCTCAACGCCACACCGGGGGCGGTGGTGGCGCTGATGTTGGGCTGGGGCCCCGTCGGCGCGATCGCCATGGCCGGGGTCACCTACATCTCCTCGTCCGGCATCATCGCGAAGGTCCTGGGCGACCTCGGCAGGCTCGGCAACCGGGAGACGCCGGTGGTGCTGTCGATCCTGGTGTTCGAGGATCTGGCGATGGCGGTCTACCTGCCGATCCTCACCGCGCTGCTGGCGGGTGCGACCCTGCTCGGCGGACTCACCGCGGTCGGCATCTCGTTGATCGCCATCACGGTCGTGCTGGTCATCGCGCTGCGCTTCGGCAAGTACGTCTCGATGCTGGTGGACAGCCCGGAACCCGAGGTCTTCCTGCTGCGGGTGCTGGGCGCGGCCCTGCTCGTCGCCGGGGTGGCCTCGCAGCTGCAGGTGTCGGCGGCGGTCGGCGCGTTCCTGCTCGGCATCGCGATCTCGGGGTCGACCGCGGAGAACGCGACGAAGATGTTGGAGCCGCTGCGCGACCTGTTCGCGGCGATGTTCTTCGTGGTGTTCGGGCTCAACACCGACCCGGCCACGATCCCGCCGGTCCTCGGGTACGCCGTCGCGCTGGCCGCCGTCACCACCCTGACCAAGGTCGCCACCGGCTGGTGGGCGGCCCGCCACCAGGGAATCGGCAACCTGGGGCGAGCCCGCGCGGGCGCGGCCCTGGTGGCCAGGGGCGAGTTCTCCATCGTGATCGCCGGGCTCGCGGTGACCGCGGGCGCGGTCGACGAGCAGTTGGCGGCGCTGGCCACCGCCTACGTCCTGCTCATGGCGATCATCGGCCCGGTCGCCGCGCGAGTCGTGGAGCCACTGGCTCGCACGGTCCGACGAGCACGGCCCAAGCCCGCCACCGGCTAGACGATCGATTCCGAGGGTCGGCGGTCCGCGGGCACCGGGTCGCCGAGTATCGCTAGCCCAGATCGGCGAGCAGCAGGCCGCTGCGCGGTTTCGGGGTGAAGTAGGTGCTCTTGCGCGGCATCCGACCGCCCGCCGCGTGGACGGCGAGGACGTCGTCCAGTGGTACCGGCGCCAACAGCAGGACCGCTTCGGCATCGGGCCCGGGATCGCGCCCGTCCGGCAGGGTCCGCACGTGTGGGCCTTCGGGGTCCAGCCCGAGGGCCTTGTGCAGCAACAGGTTCTCCACGACCGCGTGGTCGATGCGCGGGGTCGGGTCGGCGGCGTCCGCGCGCGGCAACTCGACGAACAGGCTGCGGTCGCCACAGCGGACGACGACCGTGCCGGGCAGTACCGGGGCGAGGGCGTCCGGCGCCTCCCGCACTTCCAGGCCGAGTCCGCGCCACGCCTCCTTGAGGGTGTCGGCGTCGAATCCGGTGTCGACGAGAACCCGGTGGAAGGCGTTGATCCGCAGGCCGGGGCCCGCGGTGACGAGCGCGAGCAGACCGTCCAACCCGGCGGCGGTGGCGGCGGCGACCCGGTGGTTGCCGTCGGCGACCATCAGCGGGTGCGCCGAGACGACACCGAGGGATGGCGTCTTGTACGGCTCCCCGGCCCAGCAGCCAGACTCGATGCCGTCGACCATTGGAGTCCACTGTGGACACTACGGGTTCGCCTGCGGCGGCGATGGCGGACAGCACGGTCTCGGTGAGAGTCGCACCGCCTTCGACCGGGACGAGCAGCGCGGCGCTGGTCGCGCACCGCAGCTCGTCGAGCACCTTCGCGCGCTCGGCGACGACAGCCGGATAGACCTGCTCGCTGTGTCGGATCTGGGTCAGCCCGTCCGCACCGACCGCCGCCGGGTCGACCATGCAGAGCAACCCGATCGCCGAGCCGTCCGGCCCGTCCACCTGGTAGGGGGCGACGACGTCCACCACCGGGCGGTACGCGCCGCGGACGAGGTCGGTGAGGGCCCGTCGCGCGCCCGGCAGGGCGTCGACTAGTTCCAGGCCCTCGGCGAGCGCCGCGGGTGTGCGATGCGGATGTTGCACGGCCAGCAACGTCCCGCGCGCCGCGCCCGGACGAGCCAGAGCGGCGGTGACCCGGTGTCTTTCGGCGAACTCGTCGACATCGGGGCCCGGCACCTCGGTGCGGACCACCCACCCACGCGCGATCGGACGCACCCAGCCGCTCATCCCGACATTGTGCCCGGCGCGCGAGCGGGACAACGCGGGGGGAACACCGGACACCGAAGGGCAGGACGAATCGGGCGTGCCGCCGTCATGGTCGCCTCAGGCGGACCCGAGGCGACCATCGCTCACAGACCGACGAGACCGTAGAGCCCGCCGATCTCCGGCCGGTTCAACGCGCGCAGCGACCCCGGCCGCTGGTTGCCCAGGCGAACCTCACCGATCTGGGTGCGCACCAGCTTCAACACCGGGTGTCCGACCTCTTCGAGCAGCCGCCGCACGATGTGCTTGCGACCCTCGTGCAGCACGATCTCGACCAGCGCCTTGCCCGCGTAGGCGTCGACCATCTTGAACGAGTCGACGCTCGCCGGTCCGTCCTCCAGCGTCACCCCGTCGCGCAACCGCTTGCCCACGTCGCGGGCGACCGGCCCCGGCACCTCGGCCAGGTAGGTCTTCATCACCTCGTACGACGGGTGCATGAGCCGGTGCGCCAGCTCGCCGTCGTTGGTGAACAGCAGCAACCCCTCGGTCTCGGCGTCGAGCCTGCCGACGTGGAAGAGGCGCTCCTCCTTGAGGAGCAGGTAGTCGCCGACACACGCGCGGCCGCGTTCGTCGGACATGGTGCTGAGCACGCCGCGCGGCTTGTTGAGCGCCAGGTACGTCCGGTCCTGCCGGACGTTGACGCGCACCCCGTCGACGTGGATGACCACGTTCTCCGGGTCGACCCGCCTGCCCTGCTCGCGGACGACCTCGCCGTCGACGCTCACCCGGCCCTGGTCGATCAGGTCCTCGGCCGATCGGCGGGACACGATCCCCGCGGCGGAGAGCACTTTTTGCAGCCGGATTCCATCCGGCCGCGCCGACTCAGTCGACATCGTCAATCGCATCCACTTCTGGCAACAGCGGAGCGATCGCGGGCAGATCCTCCAGCGAGGACAGCCCCAACCGCTCCAGGAACAACTCGGTGGTCCGGTACAGGATTCCACCCGTCTCGGCGTCGGTGCCGGTCTCCTGGATGAGACCGCGAACAACGAGGGTACGGATCACGCCGTCGACGTTCACACCCCGCACCGCGGCGATCCGCGAACGAGTGACTGGTTGACGGTAGGCGATGACCGCCAGGGTCTCCAAAGCGGCCCTGGTCAACTTCGCCCGCTGCCCGTCGAGCAACAGCTTCTCCACCACGGCCGCATACCGGTCGCGGGTGTAGAACCGCCAGCCCTCCCCGACGCGTCGAAGGTCGATTCCGCTGCCCTGCTCGGTGTAGCGAGCCGACAGCGCGCGGACCCCGGCCCGAACGCGGGAGACGGACTGGTCGAGCGCGGAGGCCAACGCTTCCTCATCGATGGGGATGTCGACGACGAGCAGTACGGCTTCGAGGGCGGCGTTGAACGCCGTTTCGTCGGTCAAATCAGGGAAAGTGCCACTCACCGGTAGCGTCTCGGCCGCCGGTCCGACATCGTCTGCCGCGTTGTCGTCGACTTCAGCGGCGTCGACGGGCTTTTCGGCGGTATGACTGGTCACACTCTCGTCTACCTGGCTCACCCGTAGTCCTCATCCTCGGCCAGTGGCGCGACAACGGCGGCGTCGGCGATTGGTCCGCCCGTCCATTCCACGATCAGCTCGCCCAACGGGTCGACCTGTTCGAACAGGACGGTCGCCTCCCGGTAGAGCTCCAACAGCGCGAGGAACAACGCCACCACTTCCATCGTGTTCTCGCAGTCGGCGGTCAGTTCCGCGAACGTCGCCTTGCCCAGCTCGGCGAGCCGGGCGCGCAGCAGCGTCGCCGTCTCGCGAACCGACACCGTGCCCATGTGCAGGTGGTCCAGCGACAGCGTAGGCGGCGGCTTCGGCCGGAACACCGCGGCCGCGATGGCGGCGAACTTCTCCGCGTCGACACCGAGCATGACCTCGGGCAGCAGGTCCGAGAACCGCTCCTCCAGCGCCACCGACCTCGGGTAGCGCCGCATCGCCGTCACTTCGAGCTCGGCGAACAGGGCGGCGACCTGCTTGTAGGCCCGGTACTGCAACAACCGGGCGAAGAGCAGGTCCTTCGCCTCCAGCAGCGCCAGGTCGTCCTCGTCCTCGACATCGCCCGCGGGGAGCAGCCTGGCCGCCTTGAGATCCAGCAGGGTCGCGGCGACGACGAGGAATTCCGTTGTCTCGTCGAGGTTCCAGTCGTCGCCCAGCGAGGTGATGTGGGCGATGAAGTCGTCGGTGACCTGGTGCAGCGCGACCTCGGTGACGTCCATCCGGTGCTGGGAGATCAGTTGCAGCAGCAGGTCGAACGGGCCCTCGAAGTTGGACAGCTTGACGGTCCACTTGCCGCTGGCCACCCGGTCCGCGCCCGCGGGCAGGTCGGTCACCGCGCTCACGGCCCGCTGTCCTGGCGCAGCCGCCGGACCAGGACCGACTCCTCGCCGTTCTCCTCAAGGTCGGCGAGGATCACCGCGACGGCCTCGCGGACCACACGGCCGCGGTCGACGGCGAGACCGTGCAGACCGCGCAGCACGAGCCTGGCGTGTTCGAGGGCGAACAATTCCGCATCGGAGACATATACCGTGATCTTCGAGTTGTGCTTCTGCCGGGGCGTGCCGCGCCGGGGCGCCTGCTCGACCGGCTCGGTCCGCTCGGCGGGCACGGTGTCCTCGAACCAGTCGGGGGTGTCCCGCTCCGGCTCGGTCGGCCGGAACAACTCGGCCGCGCCGGGCAGGGAGATCCGTCGAGTCACCGGGCGATCACCTCACGCGCGAGTTGCCGGTAGGCCTGTGCGCCCGCGGAGCGCGGCGCCCACGTGGTGATCGGCTCACCGGCGACCGTGGTCTCCGGGAAACGGACTGTGCGGTTGATGACCGTGTCGAACACGACGTCGCCGAACTGCTCGACCACGCGGGCGATCACCTCGCGCGAGTGCAGCGTGCGCGGGTCGAACATGGTCGGCAGGATGCCGGTGATCTCAAGCTTGGGGTTCAACCGTTCCTGGACCTTCTCGATGGTGTCGAGCAGCAGTGCGACGCCGCGCAGGCTGAAGAACTCGCACTCGAACGGGATGAGCACGCCGTCGGCGGCGGCGAGCGCGTTGACGGTCAGCAGGCCGAGCGAGGGCTGGCAATCGATGAGGACGTAGTCGTAGACATCGATCACCGGGCGCAGCGTGCGCAGCAGGCTGTGCTCGCGACCGACCTCGGAGACGAGCTGCACCTCGGCGGCGGACAGGTCGATGTTGCTCGGCAGCAGGTCCATGTTCTCGACCTTGGTGCGCATCACGACGTCCTGGATGCCGATGGAGCGCTCGATGAGCACGTTGTAGATGGTGCGTTCGAGCTGGTGGGCTGGGACGCCGAGACCGACGGAGACCGCGCCCTGCGGGTCGAAGTCGACCAATAACACCCGTCTGCCGAACTCGGCGAGCGCGGCGCCGAGGTTGATCGTGGACGTCGTCTTGCCGACGCCGCCCTTCTGGTTGCACATGGCCAGCACGCGGGCGGGGCCGTGGCCGTCGAGCAGCGGCGGCTCCTGGATGTGGCGTCGGGGACGCCCGGTGGGGCCGATGCTGCCGACACTCGGCTCGTCGGTCTGGTCGTTGTCGGCATCGGACGCGGCCCGTGGCGCGATGCTCAGCTCCACCGTGCCCGCGAGACGCCGTCCGGTGGGCGGAAGTGTCGACATGGCGATCTAGCTCCTTGTCGCCTGCGATCCCGGTCAAGCGCAGCGTAAGGGCGCGGGGTGTACCGACCAACGCGGCTCGCCGCAAACGTGCTCAGGTGGCGACGCGGGTCACCACGCGGAGAACGGAGTCCAGCAGGCCGGGAAAAGCCTGGTCGAGGTCGCCGCGGCGCACCGAGAGCCACCGCTGGTTGCCGTCCGGGCGGGTGTGGGTCACCCCGGCCTCGCGCAATACGCGCAAGTGCTGCGACAACGTCGACTTGGCCACGGTGACGTGCAGGTGTCCGCACGACATCTCGTTGGCGTCGGCCAACTGGGCGACCACGGCCATCCGCGTGGGATCGCTGAGAGCGTGCAGCACCGACGAAAGGGTCAACTGCTCCTGTGCGGGTTCATCCAGCTCGCCCATCGCGCACCTCCGGCCGCACAGATTAGGGGAGGTCGTGCCACGAACGGTACCCAGGAGACCCGGTTAGCCGAGTGCTCTGGGGTGAGAGGTCGCGTAAATCTCACGCAGAGTGTTCACCGTGACCAGTGTGTAGATCTGAGTGGTGGTCACGGACGCGTGACCGAGCAGTTCCTGCACGACCCGGACATCGGCCCCACCCTCAAGCAGGTGGGTGGCGAAGGAGTGTCGAAGCGTGTGCGGCGAGACCGGCGTCCGAATCCCGGCCACCCGCGCCGCGACCTTGAGCGCGTTCCACGCACTCTGCCGCGACAGCCGTCCACCGCGAACGTTGAGGAACACCGCGGGCGTGCCCCGGCCCGCCGCGACCAGCCCCGGCCGCGCCCGGACGCGGTAGACGTCGAGCGCGTCGAG
>JALZNB010000574.1 GCA_030857905.1 Actinomycetota bacterium | reverse complement strand
CCGTCGCTACGGTTGGTGCTGCTCAGTGGTGACTGGATTCCGGTCGACCTGCCGGACCGCATTCGCCGGGTGGCGCCCAACGCCAGGGTGATCAGCCTTGGCGGTGCCACCGAGGCGTCCATCTGGTCGATCTTCCATCCGGTCGACGAGGTCGACCCGACCTGGACGAGCGTGCCGTATGGCAAGCCCTTGGCCGGTCAGAGTTGGCATGTGCTCGATGACGCGGGTGCGGACGCACCGACCTGGGTCCCTGGTCACCTGCACATCGGTGGTGTCGGCTTGGCTGTCGGCTACTGGAATGACCGCGAGCGCACCGATGCCGCGTTCGTGGCGCACCCGAGGACGGGAGAGCGGCTCTACCGCACCGGTGACCTCGGCCGATATTTGCCGGACGGCACCATCGAGTTCCTTGGCCGGGCCGACTTCCAGGTCAAGATCCAGGGCTTCCGGGTGGAACTGGGCGAGATCGAACACGCCCTGACCAAACATCCGGCGGTGTCCAGGGCACTGGTCACCGTGCGCGATCATGTCTCCGGACGACAGTTGGTGGCCTTCGCGGTGGGGTCCGATGTGGATGGTGCCGAGCTGCGCGAGTTCCTCGGCGGTTCGCTACCGCGCTACATGGTGCCGGTCAGCGTGACCGTGGTGGATCGGTTGCCGTTGACCAGTAACGGAAAAGTCGACCGTCGCGCGCTGGACGCGTTGGCGCCGAGCGAATCGGGGCCGAGTCGGGAGTACGTGGCGCCGCGCACCGAGATCGAGGCCGCGGTGGCGGCGATCTGGGAATCGGTGCTGGAGGTTTCCCCGGTCGGGGTCTATGACGACTTCTTCGACCTCGGCGGGCAGTCTTTCGCGGGCTTGCGGGTGATCAGCCAGATCTCCCGGCGAGTGGGCAGGCGCTTGTCGCTGGGAGCGCTGCTCTCCGGGCGCACGGTGGCCGCGCTGTGCGAGCACCTGGGGCAGGCACAGGAGTGGTCGCCATTGGTTCCGCTCCGGGAGACTTCCGAGGCGACGACGGCGTTCCTGGTGCACCCGGCAGGCGGAAACGTGCTGTGCTACCGAGGTCTCGCCGACCTGGTCGACGCCGACTGGTTCGCGTTGCAGGCGCCGGGACCGGATTCCGACCAGGATGTGCCCGCCGAGATCCCCGATTTCGCCGCGCGCTACGTGGAGGTGATCCGTCGGGCGAGGCCGCACGGACCCTATGTCCTCGGCGGCTGGTCGTCGGGCGCGGTGATCGCCGCCGAAGTGGCCCACCAACTCGAACTGCTCGGTGAGCAGGTGTCCACACTCTTCGTGTTCGACTCCCCGGCTCCCATGCCCGCCTCCGAGGTCGACCCCGTCTCGATGGTGCTGTGGTTCCTGGAAGACCTGGACATGGGTTTCCAGGCTGACGACGCGACCGAGACCGAACGGGCGGACTTGTTCGCTGTCCCCGAGTCGGAGCGACTGCGTGCCGGGCTGGAACTGCTCGAACGCCGGGTGGGCAGGCCGGTCGCGGTCGATGACGCGCACCTGGCGCACACTTTCGCGGTGTTCACCGGCGTTGTGCGGGCCTGCCGCGTCCACAAACCCGCCGTCATCGGGGCCGACGTGGTGGTCATGCGGGCGACGGGCGGTGCGGTGAGCGAATTCGCCGACCATCCACACGTCGCCGACGACGACTGGGGCTGGCGGACGGTGACCACCGGCCGGGTGACCGGCGTGCGGGTTCCCGGCACGCACCACACCCTGCTGGGCGAGCAGCATGTCGCCGAGGTCGCCGCTGTGTTGCGCGATCACATCCCCACCGCGGCGGAGGCCACCCGATGACACCCGATTCCCGCTCGCTTGTCGATGTGGTGCGCGGACACGCGGTCACGAACGCGGACAAGACCGCACTGGTCGTCCTGGTCGACGGCGAAACCGAGCAGGCGAGACTGAGTTTCGCCGAACTCGACGCACGGGCCCGCGCCCTGGCCGCGCGATTACAACGTGAGGGCATGGCGGGTGAGCGGGTCATCATCCTGCTGCCCACCAGCGTCGAGTACGCGGTGAGTTTCCTCGCCTGCCTCTACGCCGGTGCGATGCCGGTTCCGCTCAACCCGCCGACGAAGAGCGCACACCGCGAGCGAATCGACCACGTCGTCGAGGACTGCACGCCCGCGCTCGCCATCGTCGTGTCGTCAGACGGTCCGATGGCGCATCTGCCAACGGAGTACAACTGTCTACTGTGGTCGGTCGAAGACTTGGCGGTGACGGTTGACGCGCAGTGGTCACCGACCACGCCGGGCGAGGTCGCCTACCTCCAGTACACCTCTGGGTCGACCAGCCAGCCGCGCGGTGTCGTGGTCACGCAGGACAACCTGGTGCACCAGCTCGACCTGTTCAGTACCGGCCTCGGGATCGACAGCGACGACGTTGTCGTCACCTGGTTGCCGCTATTCCATGATTTCGGACTTATCGCGGGCCTGCTGATGCCGCTGGTTCTCGGCGGAACGACGGTGATGATGCCGCCGCCGGTGTTCGTGCAACGCCCGTTGCGGTGGCTCACCGCGATCAGTCGGTATGGCGCGACCACGTCGTTCAGTCCGAATTTCCCGCTTGATCTGTGCTGTGAGCGGATCACCGATGCCGAGAAGGCCGACCTGGATCTGAGCCGGTTGCGGGTGCTGGCCATGGGAGCCGAACCCATCCGCGCGGACACCGTCGACCGGTTCGCCACCGCGTTCGCCTCCTGCGGGGTCACCCGAGGCGCGTTGCGGATGGCCTATGGGATGGCTGAATCGACGTTGGCCGTCACCGTGCACCCGCCCCGGGAGGAACCCCGGATCATCGAGGTCGATGTGGCCGGGTTCGGTCACGGTAGGGTCGAGGTGGTTCCGGACGACACCCCGGGTCCACGACGGCAGCGGTTGATCAGCAACGGGTCCGCCCTGGGTGACACCGAGTTGCGCATCGTCGACCCGGAGACCCGCGAGGCCCTCCCGGAAGGTCGCGAGGGCGAGATATGGCTCCGTGGCCGAACGGTGGCGTCGGGGTACTGGAACCGTCCACAGGAGACTGAGCAGACCTTCGCCGCCCAGCTGGCCGATGGTACCGGCCCGTACCTGCGCAGCGGCGATCTCGGCGCCGTGCTCGACGGCGAGGTCTACGTCACCAGCCGCCGCAAGGATCTGATCATCATTCGGGGGCGCAACCACCACCCGCAGGACATCGAGTTGACGATGACCGACGCGCACCCGGCGCTCAATCGCGGTCTCGGCGTCGCCTTCTCGGTCGACTCCGACGGCGAGGAGCGCCTCGTCGTCGTCCAGGAGCTCAAACGCACCGAGCGCGGCAGGCACGATCTGGACGAGGTGGCCCGTCAGGTGCGGGGCGCGGTCACCGAGGAGCATGACGTCGCCGTCGACACCGTGGTGTTCCTGCGCCCGGCGACGCTTCCGGTGACGACCAGCGGAAAAGTCCGCAGACAGTTCACCAAACAGCGCTACCTGAGTGGGGAACTCAAGATCGAACACGTGTCCGGTCCGCCGGTCAGGTCCGCGACCGCGGTGGCGGCCTGGCTTCGCGCACAGATCGCGGCGAGGATCGGCCTTGCCGCCGACGACATCGCCCAAGACCACACGTTCGGCAGTATGGGGCTCGATTCCGCGGCCGTGCTCGGTCTCAGCGGTGACCTGGCGGGCTGGCTCGGTCGGCCGGTCGACCCGACAATCCTCTATGGACACTCGACGATCGCCAGTCTCGCCGCCGCCATCACCGGGGCGCCCGCGGTCCGGCCCACCACACCGGCGGTGCCGCAGGCGAGTCCGATCGCCATCGTGGGTATGGCCTGCGAGTTCCCGGGGGCGGACTCCGTCGAGGAGTTCTGGTCGCTGCTGATCAAGAGCCGCGACGCGATCACCGATGTGCCGAGGACGCGGTGGTCGCTCGACTGCTGGTACCGGGAAGGTCCGCCGGTGGCCGGGCACAGTTCGACGCGGTGGGGCGGGTTCCTCCCCGATGTCGCCGGGTTCGACGCGCGGTTCTTCGGGATCTCGGCCGACGAGGCCGCGGCGATGGACCCCCAGCAGCGGCTGCTGTTGACCACCACCTGGCGGGCCCTGGAAGACGCCGGGATCGCCGCCGAGGCATTGGCGGGCACCGCGTCCGGGGTGTTCGTCGGGATCGCCACCACTGATTACCGCCAGCTCATGACCCGCGATCACGCCGATCCCGGCCCCTACACCGTGACCGGCACGTCATCGAGCGTCGCCGCGGGCCGGATCTCGTACTTCCTCGACCTCGGCGGCCCGAGCATGGCGATCGACACCGCCTGTTCGTCATCGCTGGTCGCCGTGCACAACGCGTGCCAGAGCCTGCGTCGAGGCGAGTGCGACACGGCGATCGTCGGCGGGGTGAACCTGCTGCTCGACCCGGACCTGACGGTGGCGTTGTCCCAGGCGGGCATGATGTCTCCGAGTGGCCGCTGTAAGACCTTCGACCGCGACGCCGACGGGTATGTGCGCGGCGAAGGCTGCGGTGTGCTCATCCTGAAGCGGCAACCGGACGCAGACCGGGACAACGACCGGGTCCGTGCGCTTATCGCCGGGTCGGCGGTCAACCAGGACGGTCGCAGCAACACCCTCACCGCGCCGAACACCCTCGCCCAGCAGGCCGTGATGCGCCACGCGCTCGCCGAGTCCGGCCTCGACGCGGACCGGATCGGCTATCTCGAAGCGCATGGGACCGGCACCAACCTCGGCGACCCGATCGAGATGTCCGGCATCACCGCCGTCTACGGCGCGCCGAACCCGGATGGTCCGCTGTGGGTCGGTTCCGTCAAGACCAACATCGGTCACCTGGAGGCGGCGGCGGGCGTCGCGGGCCTGATCAAGGCGGTGCTCGCGATCGAGCACGGGGTGATCCCGGCGCATCTGCACCTCGACCATGTCAACCCGCTCATCACGCTGGAGGGCACCCGCTGTCGCGTGCCCACCGAGCCAGAGCCGTGGTCGGGCGATCCGCGCAGGCCGCGCGCCGCCGCGGTGAGTTCCTTCGGTTTCAGTGGCACCAACGCCCACGTCATCGTCCAGGAGGCGCCACGGCCGGGCCGGATGGACGTCGACGAGACCTACTCGTGGCGGTTGCTGCCCATCTCGGCCAAGAGCGAGTCGGCGCTGGATGACCTGACCGGAGCCATCGCGGACACACTGGAGTCGCGACCGCACACCTTCGCCGAGGTGTGCGGTGCGGCGGGCCGCAGGACTCGGTTCCCGCACCGCACAACCGTTGTGGCGCGTTCGGCGAAGGAAGCGGCCGATCTTCTGCGCGAACACCGCGCGGGTACCCCATCGGCGTTCGTCATCTCCGGCACCGTCCGTGACAGCGGCATCGGGCCGAGCGCGTGGCTGTTTCCCGGGCAGGGCTTCCAGCGGGTCGGGATGGCGAACCCGTTGCAGGAGCGGTACCCGGTCTTCAGGGACGCGCTCGCCGCGTGTGACGCGATCATCGAAGCCGACCTCGGCGTCTCGCTGCTGCCCACGGTGACACGGGCACCCGGCGACCTTGTCGACCTCGGCGAGACCCGGTTCGGCCAGCCCGCGATGTTCGCGGTGCAGTACGCCATCGCCCGCGTCTGGCAGGACTTCGGCGCCACCCCCGACTACCTGTTGGGGCACAGCCTCGGCGAGTACGCGGCGGCGTGTATCGCGGGCGTGCTCTCCCTCGACGACGCCCTCGGGTTGGTACTCCTGCGATCCAGGCTGATGCAGGGAACCGTCCCCGGCGCGATGTACGCGGTGCACACCGCGCACGTCGATGACCTGGCGGCCGAGCTGGCGGCGGGCGAGGTGGTGGTCGCGGCCGTCAATGGCCCGCACGACATCACCATTTCCGGCCCGGAAGCGGCCACCGACCGGATCGCGACGCGGTGGATGGAGCGCGGTGCGAAGGTCACCCGACTGGCGATCACCCGTGGCTGTCACTCGCCGTTGATGGACCCGGTCATCGAGCCGTTCGCCGCGCAGGCCCGCGCGGTCACCCACCACCCGGCCCGTATCCCGCTGGTGTCCACCCTGACCGGTGCGGTCCTCGCGCCGACCGAGCTGACCGGCGAGCACTGGGTGAGCCAACTGCGCAGGCCGGTGCGGTTCGCGGCGGGACTGCGCACACTCGACGGACTGGGCGTTCGGCATTTCACCGAGATGAGTACCGAACCGGTGTTGTCGCCGCTCGGGCCGCGCACGGTGTCCGACGCGACCTGGCTGGCCAGCGGTCACCGCCAGGACGACGACGACCGACGGCTGACCTTGTCACTCGCCGAGTGGTACACCCGCGGTGGTCCGCTCAGGCTCGCTGAACCGTCCCGCCCGATCACGCTTCCCGGCCACCCACTGCGCCCGACCCGCCACTGGTACACCCCCGGCAGCCGGGCGAAGTCTCCGAGGACCGGGCATCCGCTGCTCGGCTCGCGGGTGGATGTCGCGGGCGCGCCCCTGGAGTGGTTCGAGACCGAGCTGACCGGGGTGCGGCCGTGGTTCGTCGAGCAGCACCGGGTCTCCGGTGTGCCGCTGCTGCCCGGTGCGGCGATGATCGAATGGGCGGTCGCTGCGGCGCGTCAGGTGTTCGGCGACGGCACCGCGTGGACTCTGGAGGACGTACGGTTCACCGCCGCGCTGCCGTTGCCCGCGGGGGTCACGGCTGCGGTGCAGGCCGTGGTCGACCCGGCGAACGGGTCCGTGGAGTGTTTCGCCCGCGACGATGACCGGTGGGTGCGCCGGGCGCAGGTCGGGGAGGCCAGGCGCGGCGTCGTCGGCGACGCGACCGCCATGGCCGTGTCCCATCTGGTCGACGACCTGTCCGAACAGGATGTCGACGCGCTCTACGCGAGGTTCGCCGCCGCCGGACTCGACTACGGGCCCGCGTTCCGCGGCTTGCGACGCCTGTGGCGTGACGGTGACCAGGCGGTAGGCCGGATCACGGTGGACACCAGCAGGCCCGACGACGATCACTACCTGACGCACCCGGTGGTGCTGGACGCGTGCTTCCACGTGGCTGCCGCGTTCGTCCAGGACATGTCGCGTCCGCTGGTGCCGGTCGCGGTCGAGTCGGTGCGGGTGTACGACCGCCTGCCCGGTGACGTGTGGTGTCACGCCACACGGGTGCGGGACAACGTCGTGGACCTGCGGCTGGTGTCGGTGCGGGGCTCGACCGTAGCCGAGCTACGGGGCCTGACCCTGCGCCTCTTGCCGGAGGCGGTGCTCACTCCACCAGTGCAGCGCTATGTCACCCACTGGGTGCCCGCGCCGGAGTCACCCGCTGTTGACCTCGCGGGCACCTGGCTCCTGCTCGGCGACCCGGAGACCACTCGAACCTGGCAAACGGCGTTGGCGGAGGGGAACGTCCGCGCGACGGTGGCCACCGACGGCGACGAGCCGGTGGCCGGGGTGATCGTGCTCGGCGGCGCACCGGGCGCAGACGATGTCGAGGCGTTCGAGGACGTGGCCCTGCGCGCGCTGATGCCGCTCGGCAGACTCTTGCCTGACCTGGCCGCAGCCCGGCCGACCATCCTTATCTGTTCGGCGAACGCGATCGCGCTTCCCGGTAGGACGCAACGGTTGGCGCAGGCCGCGCTGTCCGGTGTGGCCACCGCGTTGACCGCCGAATTCCCGGATCTGCGGGTGATCCAGGTCGATCGGGACGCGGACCGCACGACGCCGATGGAGATTCTCGACCGTGCCGCCCGCGCCACCGGGTCGGCCAGGTTCGCGATCAGGGACGGGGAGTGGCTGGCGGAACGGCTGGTCGTCGAGGAGACCGATTCGACGACCATCGCGCCGCGGCCGGACGCGACATATCTGATCACCGGCGGGTGGGGGGCGCTCGGCCGCGTCACCGCCATGCACCTTGTCGACCAGGGAGCCCGGTACTTGGTGCTCGTCGGACGGAAGTCGCCCGATCCAGTACCCGAGTGGATCACTGAGCTGCGTCGCCGGGCAGAGGTGGTCCTGCACGAGATCGATATCGCCGACGAGGACTCGGTTCGAGAATTGATCGCCACCCTGGCGGTAGACGAGCCGCTCGCGGGTGTGGTGCACGCTGCGGGCGGCACCGACGACGGCGCCATGGCCGACCTGGATTTGCCCCGCTACCAGCGTGTGCTGGCCGCCAAAGCGCACGGCGCCTGGCATCTGCACCGGTACACGCGCGACCTTCCACTCGATTTCTTTGTGATGTTCTCCTCGTTCGCCTCCCTGATCGGCTCGGCGGGCCAGGCCAACTACGTGCTGGCGAACACGTTCCTGGACGCTTTGGCCGCCGCGCGAGTACACAGTGGACTTCCCGCGCTCAGCCTGAACTGGGGGCCGTGGTCCGACGACGGCATCGCCGCGCGTGGAGGTGTTCTGCCGCACCTGGCCCGCTCCGGGTTGCACGGGATCAGCGACAGCGAAGGAACCACGGCGTTGTCTCAGGCATTCGGTGACACCGGTGTCCAGGTGGGAGTGGCGAAGGTCGACTGGGAACGCTACGCGGAGATGAACGCCCGCTTGGTGCCGAAGACGTCGCTGGCCGACCTCGTCGGACATCCGGTGCGTACGCGGGAAACGCCGGACATAGGTGAACTCGCGCTCACCGACCCCACGGCGGCCGAGTCCGAGTTGACCGCCGCGCTCCTGCGTGAAGTGGCTGTCCTGCTCGGACTGAGCGCCGCCGACCGTGAAGAACTGCGCGACGGTTTCACCGAGACGCGGTTCAGCACCCTCGGGCTCGACTCGTTGATGGGGATGCGATTGCGCGACCGGTTGCTCGCCGAACTGTCGGTGGAGGTGCCCAACGAGGCGTTGTTCGACGGCAGCACCGTAGGAACGATCGCCCGGATGTTGTGCGAGCAGATCGCCGTGCGCAGCATCGTGGCCGACGCGGACTACGACGCCGAATCCGAGGACATGGAGGTTCTCCGTCTGTGACCCAGGGCTGACAGACGTCCTGGTTCGGTCGCACGGCAACGGGCGTGGAATCACGCAACGCGCACAGTGATGACACGTTAGGCCGAACAGGTACCCCTGTTCGGCCTAATCGTGCTGGTGGACTGTGACGGAGAGTCTGGTCACCCTCGATCGACCGGGTAACCTCGTTCAAGTCGGCTACACCTATGGGGGCTGTTTTGGTCGAGGACCTGTTACCGATCGATAGAGTCGCGCGGGAATCTGGATTCGCGTCCTCCGCGCTGCGCTACTACGAGCGTTTCGGCCTGATCAGCGTCGGATTGAAGATCCAGGGCAAACGGCACTACGCGCGGTCGGTCCTGCAGCGGCTCTCGGTCATCAAGGTGTGCCAGTCCGTCGGCTTCAGCCTCACCGAGATCGCCGATCTGCTCGACGGCGCCGACCAGCCGGACGGGGCGTGGCGCGACCTGGCCCTGCGTCGCAGGCGCGACATCGACGAGCAGATCAAGCTGCTCCACTCGCTCGCGGACACCCTCGACGTGGCGTTGAACTGCGAATGCGCCGAGCTGACCCAATGCCCCGAGATGGGGCCACAAGGCGGCGTGGCGAGCCGGGCGTGCCATGACCGGCAGGAGCTCCCGGACCGCTGGTCCGGTCGCTCCCGGGGTGATGTCGCGCTCAAGGACGATCGCAAAACGGTATGACGGCGAGCTCCCTTCCCCACGGCGGATCGGCCGTTTCCCGCGCACCAGCGGGTTACACTGGAACCATGGGTCCTGCGCAAACACCCCGAACGGGGATGACCGTCGCGGTTCTCGCCCGCCGCACGGGTGTCAGCACGGACAGCGTCCGCTACTACGAACGGCTCGGCCTGCTGCCCGAGCCGCCGCGCACCGCCTCGGGGTACCGCCGGTTCAATGAGGACGCGGTCGACCGCCTGCACTTCATCCAGGGTGCGCAGCGCCTTGGCCTGCGGCTGCGGGAGATCGCGGATCTGTTGATGGTCCGCGACACCGGCCAGTGCCCGTGCGGCGACGCGGCCGTGCTGTTGCGCGACCGGATGGATGAGGTCGACACCGAGATCGCGCGGCTGTCCCAGTTGCGCGAGCAGCTCGCCGAGATGGTCGTGCGGCTGCCGAGCGCGGACTGCCCGAACCCGGAACCCGGCGTGTGGCGCGCGCCCGCGCCCACAC